>JBHIDF010000007.1:0-18032 GCA_046759945.1 Nitrosopumilaceae archaeon | reverse complement strand
GGAATAACTCAAAACGACATAAATCTGGCAAAGATTCTAAACTCAATAGTTTAGTAATGGAACCGAAGATCAAAGAGAAGGCGTGGAACCCAGAGCTTGAAAAGAAAATTCTCAAGCAGTGGCAAGACTCACACATATACGATTTTGAACCAAGAGAAAGCAACTACACAATAGATACCCCTCCTCCATATCCCTCTGGAAGACCTTGGCATATTGGCGCTACTGCACATTATTGTCAAATAGACATGGTCGCAAGAACTGCCAGAATGTTTGGCAAAAACGTCCACTTTCCAATAGGGATAGACAGAAACGGATTGCCAGTAGAGATGTACACTGAAAAAAAGAATGGAATACGAATGCAAGAAATGGAAAGGGGAAAGTTTCTAGACCTATGTCGAGAGGCACTGGATGATTTAGAAGCAGAAATGATTGAAATCATGGAAACTCTCGGAATTAGCGGCAATCTTGCAGATTATTACAGAACCGATTCTGAGAAGTACAGAGCGCTAACGCAAGCAACCTTCATAGATCTTTGGAAGAAAGGACTGATATATCGTGCAAAAAGACCAAACACCTACGACTGGGTCTCAGGAACTACCATAGCTGATGCCGAAATAACCTACCTTGATCTTCCAACCAAGCTGGTTTACATGAAGTTTAGAGTCAAGGATTCTGAAAAATCAATTACAGTAGCAAGTACCAGACCAGAACTTTTGTGTTCCTGTCAGACGATAATCGTTAATCCAGAAGATGAAAGATACACGGACTTGGTAGGACAAAAAGTCATAGTTCCAATCTTTAACAGAGAAGTGCAAGTAAGAGCACATCCTTCTGCAAAGAAAGAGTTTGGTTCGGGCGCCGTAATGGTTTGCAGTTACGGAGATCAAACCGATATAGTTTTGTTTAGAGAATTTCAGTTAGAAGAGATTGTTGCAATCGGGCTTGACGGAAGGATGATTGAAAGGGCTGGTCCATACGCTGGACTAAAACCAAAACAAGCCAGGGAGAAGATAATTGATGATCTTCAAAATCAAGGTTACGTAGAAAAAATAGAAGAGGTTACCCACCGAACCCCAGTATCCGAGAGAAGTAAGACGCCAATTGAGATAATTCCGATGGAAGAATACTACCTAAAGCAAAAAGACTCGGTAGAAAAAATTAGAGAGATAGGATCTAAAATCAAGTTCTATCCAGAAATGCACAAACAAATTCTGATGAATTGGCTCGATTCAATTTCAATCGATTGGCCAATATCAAGAAGAAGGTTCTATGGGACTGAAATCCCAATATGGTACTGTACCAAGTGTTCAGAACCACACACTCCAGAGCCTGGAAAATATTATCGACCGTGGAAGGATCCTTCACCCATCAGTAAATGCTCCAAGTGTGGGGCAACGGAGTTTAGAGGAGAAGAAAGAATCTTCGATACGTGGATGGACTCTAGTGTATCTCCCCTTTTTGTATCAAAATACATGAGAGATGAAGAATTTTTCAAGAAAACTTATCCAAACTCACTAAGACCTCAATCAAAGGATATCGTAAGGACATGGCTTTACTACACCCTTCTAAGATGCGAACAGCTAACGGGAAAACCTCCTTGGTCTGAAGTTTGGATTATGGGGTATGGTCTTGACGAGCGTGGACTAAAGATGAGCAAGAGCAAAGGAAACGTGCTTGATCCACTGCCTATTATTCAAAAATATGGCGCCGATACATTCAGGTTCTGGACCGCAAGCGAGGTTAACCACGGCTATGACTTTAGATGTTCGGAACAAAAAATCGAGACAACGAAAAAATTTCTCAGTAAATTATGGAATGTTTCTAGGTTCCTTTCTAGTTTCCCTGTAATAAAATCGGGAAATCCAACCATGCCAGATAAGTGGATCTTGTCTGAACTTGATAAGCTCGTAGTAGAATGCAGAAAAGGATACGATGAATACAACTTTTTCATTACAGCAACTGCAGTTAGAGAGTTCACATGGAATCTTTTTGCTGCACATTACATCGAAATGGTAAAAGCAAGAGCCTATGGTTCCGGTTTCACAGAAGAGGAAAGAGACGCCGCAATATTCACCTTGCATAAAGTGCTTTCCACAATACTACGTCTTTTGGCACCTATTGCACCTTTTATTTCAGATTATTTATGGCAAACTTTGTATTCTGACCAGACCATCCACAAGGAAAAATTAGTAGAGCAAGAAAATCCAGAGGATTTAAGTAAATTTACTGCTGAAATAGTAGAATTTAATTCGAAAGTTTGGAATAAAAAAAAGGCACGAGGTATTTCTCTGAAAGATTCTATCGATATTCAAGTCCCCCCAAATCTTGAACCATTTACAAAAGACTTGCAAAAAATGCATAATCTAAAAACCTAATCTTTTTAGTGGTTTCCTTATATCACAAACGCGTTGAAAGCAGTCGTACTTAGAAGACA
Organism: Nitrosopumilaceae archaeon; assembly: GCA_046759945.1. Taxonomy (GTDB): domain Archaea; phylum Thermoproteota; class Nitrososphaeria; order Nitrososphaerales; family Nitrosopumilaceae; genus JAEHKU01. The sequence continues at coordinate 15,598 of JBHIDF010000007.1, read as the reverse complement.
TGGAGGCCCCAATGTTTTATCTTATGAAAACATCGCAAATCCAAAGCCAAAGAAGGGTCATGTTGTTGTAAAAGTTAGCTGTTGTGCAGTAAATCACCTTGACATTTGGGTGAGGACAGGGCTTCGGGGAAGAAAAGTTACTTTTCCGCACATTTTGGGTTGCGACATATGTGGGACTTTACTACAAGGTTTTGCAAATTTCAAAAAGGGAGAAAAGGTAGTTGTTTATCCTTTAGTGGAAAGTGCAGACCCTCTAGTTCCCCCCACTACGATTGGAGGATTTAGCAAGTACAAAGGTGGATACGCAGAACAAGTTCAGGTCCAAAAGTCCAAAGTGATCAAAAAACCAAGTTGGCTTTCGGACATCGAAGCTTGTGCACTCAATGTGTCGTATTTGACTGCCTGGAACATGTTGGAAAAATCTGGATGCAAAAAAGGTGACTGGATATTAATCTGGGGTGCAAATAGTGGTGTAGGATCTGCGGCGATACTTTTTGCAAAAGCTATGGGACTTAGGATAATAGCTGTAACATCTGATGCAAAAAAGGTTAGTAAAGCGAAAAGGATCGGAGCTGACGTTGTGATAAACCGAAAAAAATCAGCTCTTGTTTCCCAAGTTCTAAAACATACCAAAAACGATGGTGTCAAAGCAGTAATTGATCACGTAGGTGCAAAAACGTGGCCAATAGACATCGAAGTTCTCAGCTATGGAGGCAGGTTAGTAGTGTGCGGTCAAACCTCAGGACCAGAAGCAGTTGTAAACGTACCAAGTGTATACAGCAAAGAACTGCAGATTCTTGGAACATACATGGGAACAAAATCCCAACTGATCAGAATGCACAAGTTTATGAAATCCAAAAAAATTAGACCGATTATCGATTCTGTCTTCTCACTAAGAGATGCGTCTTTTGCACACAAAAGGATGGAATCAAGCAGTCACTTTGGAAAGATAGTTCTCAAAGTTTAGAACTATTTTACAAATCCAGAGCAATCGCATTCTAAGACAAGGCAAGTGCCCTGATTTCTAATATGTTTATCCATCAAATGACGACATTTGGAATTCTTACAGGTCATTCTCCGAAGCTCTCTTTGAACTACTTTTTGGGCTATTCTATTTGCATCGTCTTTAGAGTACCTTTTCTTGTCTATGTAATAATGTACTATCCTATTGTACAATGCGTTGGAATCAAACTTCTTCTCCAGCATAACGGTCACAGAGAAGATCGAGATGACTGCCTTGTTCTCATGTAATAGGATCGTCTAAAAATTATTTTAATCTAACTAGACAAACCTTCTAAAGATCTTTTAATTTTTCTGGTTGATTATTGAGAGGAAATATTTGTGTAATGAGAGATCATCTGTTAGTTCGGGATGAAATGAAGTTGCAAGAATGTTTCCTTGTTTTACTGCGATAGTTTTCTCAACAAACTTTGATATCACTTCAACTCCCTTACCAGTTTCCACAATTGACGGAGATCGTATGAAGACTCCTTTAAATTTTGGAATTCCAATACTATCCATTGAAACTTCTGCTTCAAAAGAATCTCTCTGCCTGCCAAATGCATTTCTCTCAACTTTTACATCTAAGATGTCCAAAAGGGGTTGGTCCATGTCACCTACAACTCTGTCTTTGGCACTCTTTGACAAGAGTATCAAGCCAGCACAAATGCCAAATACAGGCATGCCAGCTTCTATTTTCTCCTTGATTTGTTTTAGAGCACCGTTTACCAGTGACAGCTGCCCAATCATTGTACTTTCCCCGCCAGGAATTATCAAACCGTCTAGCTCTGATATTTGGTCTGGATTTTTTACTTGAGTTACAATTCCTTGGATTCCAAGCTCGTCAAGGGCCATTCTTGTGGACATCAAGTTTTCTGCTACATCTCCTTGAACTGCTAAAACTCCTACGTTAATACCAGTCGTCATGACATGCTTCCCCGTTCTTGCATTCTTAGCTCCAAGTCTTTCACGTCAAGGCCTAACATTGATTGTCTTTCGTCTATCATCTTCTGTGCTTCTTTGACTTTGGATGGTTCGTCCCAGAATGTAGTAGCAAGAACTGTTGCACGCGCTCTTTCTTTTGCATCCTCTGCCTTGAATATGCCAGAACCAACAAAGATTCCATCACAACCAAGTGACATCAGATATGCAGCATCAGCAGGAGTAGAAACTCCACCAGCAGCAAAGTTCACAACTGGCAGTCTTCCAAGGCTTGCAGTCTCTTCTACAAGTGGGTAAGAGACCTTAAGTTCTCTTGCCGCTTGTATTAGCTCCTGACTGTCACCTGAATCATAAATGGATTTAATCTTTCGAATCTCTTCGTTGACCTTTTTAATGTGAATAACAGCCTCTGCTACGTTTCCAGTGCCTGGCTCTCCCTTTGTTCGAATCATTGCAACACCTTCTTCTATTCTACGAAGTGCCTCGCCAAGATTTCTTGCACCGTTAACAAAGGGCGTCGTAAAGTCCCACTTCCATATATGATGGAATTCGTCAGCTGGTGTCAATACTTCAGACTCGTCAATCATATCGACGTCTGTTTCTGCTAAGACTCTGGCTTCATACTCATGGCCAATCCTACATTTTGCCATGACAGGTATTGTTACAGCATCCATAATATCCTGAATTACTCGTACGCTTGCAGTTCGAGCGACACCGCCAGCCTTTCGGATATCGGATGGAAGTTTATCTAAAACCATAACAGCAACTGCGCCAGCTTCTTCAGCTATTTGAGCCTGCTCAACTGTTGTGACATCCATGACCACGCCATTCTTGAGCATGTGCGCAAAGCCACGTTTAAGATTGGATGTTCCACGTTTGATAGAACGTGACTCAATTTCTTCATCAATTACTCCTTTAGAGTTTGCAATATCACCTGAAAGAGGAATCATGTTTCTGATCTTCTCGAGTGTTATTTAATTATTGTTTGGTTGATTATCCCTTCTAACTCATTTTGTATTGCTGAAATAATAGGCGGAATGAATTTGTCTGTTGCATCCTGGTCTGGCCATTGTATGTGTCGTGTTTTACCATTGAGTGTTACTTTTATTCCAAATTTATTGAATTCCGTTACGTCTTCTTTTATGGGAAAAGATTCGATTGGAATTTCCATAAAGCCTGTTTCTTTTATTAGGGCAGTAAGTTTTCTTAGTTGATCTTCGTCAATCTTTGATCTTTTGTCAGGCTGTGGGTAGCCACTTTCTGTTACACTATATCTAAGATCTCCGTCACTCTCAATTGAAAGAAGTTCAGTCCTTTCAGCACCTATGCGTTCTGTTACACCAAAGGAGACTTTGAGCATTTGTTGTTTACTATATTCTATAGACAATACATCACTAGAATCGACTGCGCCAATTGGAATATCTGATGGGTTAAGCATGGGAATTACGATAAGTATTGCAAAAATTACTGGAATTGCCCCCACAATAATCAGCACTGGACTAACCATTCTATTTTTTGTAGAGATAAAACTCAAAATAAGTTTAGCTCAAGTAAATTAAAATTCAAGTTAAGTTTGTCCTACGGCGTGGGGTCGTAGCCTAGCCTGGCAGGGCGACAGTTAGATAAATTGATCACCGCTAAGGGCTCCAGAGGTTAAACTAAGCTACTGACTAAAGGATGATGTAAGTTTGGAGCTGTAGTGACCCGTAGGTCGCCGGTTCGATTCCGGTCGGCCCCACGTAATTTTCTGAAATTTCTTATTCTGCAGTGATTTTTACTTCTCTTTTGACCGGAGAATGTTAAGAGCGGAACCCGCACGGAACCATTTTATCTGGAAATTGCTGTATGAGTGAAGAAGAATTATCTCCTCCTTTTTTCCATCCTCGTGAAGTATGTGACATTTTAGAGGCTTTCCTGGTTCAAGACCAGACAATCCTACTAGGCTTATCCTATCAGTCTCCCTTATTTTCTCATAGTCGCTAGGGTTTTCAAAGGTCAGAGCAAGTACTCCTTGTTTCTTCAGGTTAGTTTCATGGATACGAGCGAAGCTTTTGGCGATTACTGCAACGCATCCCAAGTACCTTGGAGTCATAGCAGCGTGTTCTCTACTACTTCCTTCACCATAGTTACTGTCTCCTACGACCACCCATCTCATACCCTTCTCTTTATACTGCCTTGCTATCTCCGGGAAGGACTCTATGGTACCACTTAACAGGTTTTTTCCTTTGCCTACTTCATCGTTGTGAGCATTCACTGCACCAAGAAACATGTTATCACTTATCTTGTCAAGATGACCTCGATACATCAGCCAAGCGCCTGCAGGTGATATGTGATCTGTTGTACACTTGCCCTTTGTCTTAACTAGTACAGGAAGCTCTTGAAAGTCCTCTCCGTCCCATGCCGGAAAAGGTTCCAGCTTCTGCAGCCTATTACTATTTTTATTAATAACGACTTCAATGTTTTCCGGGTTTTCTGATGGGGGAACATAAACACCTTCTGCACTTGTGAAGCCGTTATCCGGTACTTCGGGAGCTTTCTTGGGTGGTTCCAGCATAAATTCAGAACCATCTGCAGCAGTAAGCGAGTCCTTAAGTGGATTGAATGAAATCTTACCGCCAAAGGCTAAGGCTATTACAATCTCAGGGCTTCCCATGAAGCTCATAGTTTCTCTTCTTCCGTCATTTCTTCCCGGAAAATTCCTGTTGAAAGAGGTGACGATGGTGTTTGGTTCCCCTTGTTTAATCTCCTGTCTTCGCCATTGTCCTATGCAAGGTCCACAAGCATTTGCAAGAACAGTAGCTCCTATTGCTTTGAGGGAATCCATTTGTCCGTCTCTTTCTATAGTGCCCCTTACCTGTTCCGAGCCAGGAGTTACGAGAAGCGGTATCTTGGTCTTTATACCTTTGATCATTGCTTGTTTGGCTATGTTTGCGGCCCTCGTCATGTCTTCATAAGAGGAGTTTGTGCAACTTCCGATGAGGGCTACTGAAATATTGTCAAGATAACCGTTTTTCTTCACGTCATTAGCAAGCTGTGAAATGGGTCTAGCAAGGTCGGGTGAGTGAGGTCCAACAATATAAGGTTCTAATTTCGAAAGGTCTATCTCTATTATCTTATCAAAATATTTTTCTGGATTCTGTTCTACTTCAGGATCTGGTGTCAGCAAATTCTTATTTTCGTTTGCGAGATCTGCTATTTTTTGACGTCCCGTGGATCTGAGATAAGTCTCCATCCTTTCATCATAGGGAAATATGGAACATGTTGCCCCTACTTCGGCACCCATGTTTGTTATCGTTGCCTTTCCCGTACAGCTTATAGACTTAGTACCAGGTCCGAAATATTCTATGATACAGTTTGTTCCCCCTGAGACTGTAAGCTTTCCCGAAACGTAAAGTATGATGTCTTTAGATGAAGTCCATCCATTGAGTTCTCCTTTTAGATAAACGCCGATGCGCTTAGGATACAAAAGCTCCCACGGCAGTCCTGCCATTACTTCAGCAGCATCTACTCCGCCGACGCCTATAGCAAGCATTCCAAGACCACCTGCATTTGGTGTATGGGAGTCAGTTCCTATCATAAGGCCTCCCGGGAATGCGTAGTTTTCAAGAACCACCTGATGTATTATGCCTGCCCCTGGTTTCCAGAAACCCATTCCATATTTTCTGCAGGAGGATTCTAGGAACTTGAAGACTTCACTGTTCTCATCAAGTGCAGCTCTTGTGTCAGACTCTCCTTCGATCCTAGCTTGGATGAGGTGGTCGCAATGGACGGTGGTTGGAAGGGCTGTACTTTTTAGATCTGATTGCATAAACTGTAGTATCACCATCTGCCCAGTGACATCTTGCAAAGCCACTCTGTCAGGTCTTAGAAAGACATAGTTTTTACCACTCTCCAAATTCTTCTCTGCATCTACCTCTTCTAGATGTCCTACCAGTATCTTCTCTGTAAGAGTAAGGGGTCTGGCTACTATTTTTCTAAATTTAGAAATGTTCTTCTCGTTCTTCTTGTAAACATCAGATACGAGATCGGGAGAGCTTTCTATTTTCATCAAACCACTATTTTTATTTACCAGATTTTAATATTTAAAAACAGTTTCAGAAAGGATCTTAGAAATTGTGGTAAAACAGATAAAATTCAGTATTAAGAAAGTTTAGAAAATTGTTTTGATGTTAAATTTTCAACAAATTTTAGTCTTAGTAGTCTTCGTGAATAGTAAAACGAAAGATCAAGACAAGGAGTATAGATAGCTTTTGACCTAACGTTGGCTAACAGTTATAAGTTGAAATTACATCTTACACTACGTGTTCTGGGAGACAATTATTAACCGAGAGTTGTTTCTGCTTAAAATGGAGAAACAATAAGGATGGCAAAGAGTAACTTCCCCAAGTTTGGTTTTTCTCAGGCAGGAACGTATGTTTCTACTTTGAAAAACTATAATTTGCCAGATTTCATCTTAAAAAAAATAGCAAAGGATTCTAATTCTGATCTGCTTGAAAGAGGCAAGATTGAGGACCGCCTGCAGAGCATGAATGACTCTGCACTCGCAATTCTTCATAAGGTTTTTGTCGATTGTGACGACGACGGTAGAGGAAAATATGCAAGTTATCGTTTTTGGGCCTACGTCTCAAGTCTCTATCATAAGTGTGAAATTCAGATTGATGATAAAATAAAAGGCGCGTCTGGGAAAAACCACAAAATACCAGTTTCTGTGAAAAATAACGGAATGTATATAGCATTGGCATTTAACAAATCGACCGGAAGTCCAGTATCCAAAAAAGAGATTCAAAAATTCTATGAGGCTGTTGACGACATCAAAAAAGGTGAGCATGGTACCTTGCTAACGGATGGGGTTTACGGATCTTCGGTGGGGTTCAAAGGAGACGCACTTGTGGCCCTAGAAAAGCTTACCAAGTCTCGCAAAAAAGACCCAGAAACCAAATTAGAGTTCAAGATTGCTACCTTTGAAAACAGGATCTACTCGGTAACAAAGTGTTAGATCGTTCCAAGTGTAAAATAGAGATTTTACAGCCGTTTCATTTCTTCAATCTTGTAATAATTTCCTTTTAAGTCCCTTGACCTGACATGTAATACAGTAGCACTAAATTTCTAAGGGATACTCTGAATTTGGTTCTTACATTATCCTTTACAACTCTGTATAACTATAGGATTGTAGATTAAAGGAAAATTGCGATTTTGCTATAACTGAAATTCGGATGTGGCAATTGTTGCAAAGAATAATTTGTCATTAGTTTTCTTAAAGTTCCTGTCATAACCTTCAAACGATAATGATGCAAAGAGATGTTTATCCCATACGTCATGAACCAGCTCAATATACCTTTTGTGGCCTTGCTGTCTTAATACCTCGTGAGCTATCTCATGTGAAACTTTAGTACAATTCTTTTCTGCTAAAAATGAAATGTTGTTTTCTTTTGCTGGTTCTTCCCACCAGATCATGCCAAAATTTTCTGCATGATATCCTTCGCATCCTAAACAGTCTGTCCACAATGGCCGAGAAAAGGAAAGATAGAAATGATAAATTTCTTCTCCCCTTTTTCTGTGATCTTTTAAAAGTGCAGCTGTATCTAATCTTCTCAGTAAACCACTTTTATGAACAATCATCTGATCACATTTTACCTCAAAGGATTTTGAAAATTTTTTCTGAATCCAAAATTTATAAAACTGCCCCATTTTTTGGATATAAGCAAATTCGGACGAACGCTTTTTTAAATCATCTTCCTTGTTTAGGAAAATAAAATGTAAAAGCACATACACAAAAATTGAAGACGTGTTAAAAGGTCTTACGATAAAAAGAGAATGATTAGGCCTGTCCCTCTATACCCATCAAGGTCAAGGTTGAGCGTATTTTATCAATTTTACGAATTTTCCAAGTAATTGTTTCTCTTAAAGACTCTACGGTTGGTGATTCTATCTTTGCTAAAATATCGTATGCCCCAAAGGTACCATGCACTTCCATTACACCATCGAGAGTTTTTAGTTGTTTGATTATCGATTCTTCTGAACCAAGTTCGCAGTTAATTAACACATAAGCAGTTGCCATATTTTAGATATACATTAGAAATATATCAATAAACCTATCGATCCCAATTACAACACGACTAACTTTTAGATATTTCTATAATAGCGTTCCATAGTTGTTTTGGAACAGGCATCACGGACAATCTTGGTAGATGTAAAAGTTCCCACGTTTTGAACCTCTTATCTTTTCTTATTTCTTCCAAAGTAACTGGTCTTTTTAGTCGCTTTAATGGTTGGACATTTACTACAACAAACCTTTCGTTTTTTTCTTCAGGATTTGGATACGCTTTTGATGTAATCTTGATAATTCCCACAACTTGCTTTTCTTCTCCTGTGTGATAAAAAAAAGCAAGATCACTTTTTTTCATCTGATTCATATACTTCAACGCAAGATTGTTGTGTACACCGTCCCAAATCGTCTTTTTTTCTTTAACAAGTATATCAAAGCTGTAGGATGATGGTTCTTGTTTCATCAACCAATAATTTACCATAATTCAACTTTGCTGTCAACAATAACCATATTTGATTTTATTTCAAAAAATGTTCCCCGGCTCTGACCCACAAAAAGTCATTGGCAGCCTTAGCATATCCTCGTCCTTGTTCTTATACCGGGGTGCCCAATGTCGCACGCCTGGGTGGACCAAAAATCATCCTTATCATTTCAGTCCGTCTGCGTGCATTTACAGGCCCCTTAACTCATTACTTTATCAAATATTAACCCAGTGAGTTTTATCTCAAAGCCTGCAACCGGCACTCTGATCTTGAAGTTTTTAATTACTTCTGAATCGATCTCGCCAATTTTTCCAACTACTTTGTTCTTAACAATAACATCTGCGGTACGTCCATTTGAAAACATGGGATAAGAAGATGTTTTTGTCTCACAATTTATGTTGAATCCTGTCTTCAAAGCAGACTGCATCATCGACTTTATTTCCGTAAAGTTAGCATCCTTGTGTGCGCTGACACAAGCTAGGTTGATCGATTCTTCGATGGGATTTCTCACGGCAAAAACCGTTCCAGTTTCGAACAATTTTTGTGGGTAAGGCTCATGGATGTTTTTTGATAGATTATCCAATAGCTCTGGAAGAATTGCGTCACGAAGAATTGTATGTTCTTGACTTTTTGATTCTACAATATCAATCATATCCGAGGGATCTCTTTTTGTCAAATCATATTGAACATGTTTGCTAGCCAAACTCGAATTTAATGCCTCGGTAAATCCCAATCCTACCATGATGATACTTGATTGGTTCAGCTCTTTTGTGACAGTACTTTTCTGCCCAACAGAAACTGAAGGTGGTAAGGATGATTCGAGGTTTTCTATACCATAACCTAGGGCGACCTCCTCTACTAAATCCATAGGTCCAAAGATGTCAAATCTGAATCGGGGAATAGTGCAAACTATTTTGTTATTTTTTGTAATAGCATCCAACCTACTCTTTCTAAGAGATGCACAAATAGTAGGAGGAGTAAGATGAAGACCTAATGTTTTATTTACAAGGCTTGGATCGAGTGTTATATTTCTGGTTTTGAGTAGAGGTGTTGAATTGTTTGCTCCGCTTATTTTTACAGAATAAAGGGTAAAACCAGCATCACGAAGAGTTGTTGCGATTACCGAAAGAGTATCTTCGGCAGCGTTCTTATCAGTAGCAGTAACCTCAACAAGCAAGTTGCTAGTTTTAATGGAAGAAACTATGGTAAGTGCAGAATTTATTATCGGAGGAAATGAAATTGTTTCTCCTTTAGCATCTAATATCATGGGTACCTTTGAAGATTTTCCCAGAATTTTACCATACTGTTTCCCTACATCAGCATTCTCTAGAATTTCGGTAGCAGTGACTTCACTTAAAGTACCCAACGGAATAAACTTGTGGTCTTTGCTAACAGTAGTGTACTTCAGAGGAAATGAAATGTTATCTAAATCATGAATTCCAATCGAAGTCTTCTTTCGATGTCTTCCTATCCCGATGTGAAGATCCTCTTGTAGTGTGAATAGTTGTCTTATGGTTTCATCATCGAGCTTTCTATTTTTTGCTATTATTGCTGAAACATAAGGCCTTACTCTCTTAACAGAAGGATCTACCCGAATTTGGTAGGAAGCTAACCCTTTTTTCACATTGAGTTTAGTAAGACCTCGTTTTATGCCGAGCAGTCCTTGTAGACCTGCTACAATACCAAAATCAGTTGCGTAATCTGGTCGGTTTGGGCTATACTCTACCCGAACATGCTGCTTCTTTTTTTCCTCAATGTCTAACCCAAGTAATGGAAGTGTAGAGATAATTTTTTCTTTGGTAGTCTTTCCACCAACTAACTTTTGTAATCTATTAAGGTATAATGTTACTACTGGCATCGCTTTACACTCCTCAACCAGCTAAGATTGTTGTTGTAAAATTCACGCACATCATCCATTTCATATTTTAACATGGCTATCCTTTCTATTCCTCCGCCCCAGGCCAAGACAGGTCTTGTGATACCAAGTGGTTTAGTTACCTCTGGTCTGAAAATGCCCATGCCGAAAAGCTCGACCCATTTGTTTAATCTTTCATTATACACTATAGACTGTAACGATGGTTCGGTGTATGGGAAAAACGTGGGCCAGAATTTTACCTTAGTTAAACCCATCTTTCGATAAAATTCTCGCTGAATTCCCATCAAATCTCTTAGTGTGACTTCTTTTCCTACTACAATTCCTTCTACTTGATTGAACTCGAAAAGATGTTTGTAGCTGACTTTTTCGTTACGGAATACCCGTCCCAATGAAAATATTCTCGCTTCATCAGGCTTGTTTTCTGCTAGGTACTTTATTGTTACACAGGTAGTGTGTGTACGAAGAACCATTCTCTTTGACTCTGTAAGACTCCAATCATATCTCCATCCATTCTTGTGTGAACGTGATACTTGATTTATTTGAACAGAAGTTGCGAACTTGTTTGCCTTCTTGTCTCTGATGTAAAAGGAATCTTGCATGTCTCTTGCAGGATGATCTTGTGGTGTGAATAGCGCATCAAAATTCCAGAAACTAGGTTGGACAAAATTTCCTAATACCTCAGTAAATCCAAGACTGACAAAATTCTCTCTAACTTCATTTATCACTTCTTTTAAGGGATGAATTCTGGCAACAAAGGTGTCAGGAACTGTAGCTTCTACGTCTATTGCATTCAAACTTGTTACATCTACGTCAATATTTTTAGCCTCAGCTGTAAGAGATATTGTTTTTTTTACTGAAGGTATTTCTATGAGAAAATCAGGTCTCTCTTTTAGTGCGGTAATAGTTTCTTTTCCATATTTTTCAAGTGTTTCACGTGATTTTGTGCTTTCACCCAAAGCCTGAATAAGATTTTCTTCAGAAGTCCGTTCTCCCTCTCCTTTCGAAGATATTATGGTAGAAGATTCGACTTTTTCAATCTGAATCCACTTATTTTTTACCGCATTTGCTATTGCAGCATTAAAGTCAAAAGAGGAAAATTCCTTTTTTAACTCACTAATCGATTTAGGGCCATTTTTAACTAAGTCGTGTAGTCTTCTTTCAGGCAACTCATTCTGACTAGCTGCGAGGCCATTTTTTCCTAGTCGGTAAACAAGTTCTGTAGATTCTTTTACATCAGCTAAATTTTTTAATTTAAGCCATTCAATTCCACGTCGAATTTGATCAGATGAAAGTCCAGTTGCAACTTCGAGGAATTCGGGAGTTAGGTCAGATTGTTTCTTTAGTTCTTTAATGATTTTTTTCTCAATAGGATGAAGAACAACAGACACTAGCAGAAAGAACGGAAAAGACTTTTTAAACCTTGACCTAAGTGAATGATGAATGTCTGCTGATGACTTTATAGTAACTCCCTGGCATGTTGAAGGAAAAATTGATTATGAAAAGCTGATAAAAAAATTCGGCACTGAAAAAATTTCTAATGAGCTTGTGCGCCGAATAGAGAAAATTACTGGAGAATCTCATTTCATGTTGAGAAGAGGAATATTTTTCTCTCACAGAGACCTTACAAAAATTCTAGACGAACATCAAAAGGGAAAGGGATTTTTTCTTTATACGGGACGTGGACCTTCAGGTCACACACATATTGGACACCTAGTTCCATGGGTTTTTGCAAAGTGGCTGCAAGATAAGTTTAAAACAAATATGTATTTCCAGCTAACTGACGACGAAAAGTTTTTTGCAAAATCAAAACTTACTCTAGAGGAAGCAAACAAGTTCGCATACGAAAATGCACTTGACTTTATCGCTCTTGGCTTCAAACCAGAAAATACAAAGATAATCATCAATACAGAAAACATCAAGTCCCTTTATCCAATTGCAGCAAAGATTGCAAAGAAAATTAATTTTTCAAATACAAAGGCGGTCTTTGGTTTCACTAACGAAACTAACGTGGGTATGATATTCTACACGTCATTACAATCAGCTCCATGTTTCTTGGAAGATAGGCCAGTTTTAATTCCCCTTGGAGTGGATCAAGACCCTCATTTCCGTATAACAAGAGACGTTGCTCCAAAATTGGGTCTTCCCAAGCCTGCACTGATTCATAATATCATGATTCCAGCACTCTCAGGTCCTGGGGGGAAAATGTCTGCTTCAGATGAAATCAGTACCTTATATACTACTGATACGCCGGAAGTTGTCAAGAAGAAGATAAACAAGTATGCTTTTTCAGGTGGCCAGCCTACCGTAGAAGAACATAGGGAAAAGGGTGGAAATCCTGATGTTGATGTTTCATATCAGTATCTTCGAATATTTTTTGAACCAGATGATAAGAAATTAAAAATGATCTATGATGATTACGAATCAGGAAAACTACTTACTGGCGAATTAAAGGAAATTTTGATAGAAAAGGCCAACAAATTCCTTGATAAACACCAACAGGAAAGAGAAAAGGCCAGAGACAAAGTAGACAAGTATATGTTCAAATGAATATGAAAAGGAGAATAACTTGCCTAGACAAGTATGAGGCTCAAAAGCTTGGCAGTTTACTTTTCGATAAGAATGGCAAGGAGACCTTCATTACTGGAATTTTGGATGTTGTGGAAAATGAGATCGTCGTTTCTCTAAAAGACAAATCTGCTCACAGCGTTCTTCTAAAAAACGACGAGCAAGTAGACGCGTTTACTGATTTTATTCAGTCTGTTGTAGAAAGAGAGCACGAATTGAAAGATGCTAAAGTAGTTGATGATGTGGTTGAAATTACAAAGGAGTGACTTTCACACCAAAGACTTGTCCATCTCGTTTGTCATTATTTCTTGAATTTTTAGAAAATAGAGCTTTGTGGAATAGGGCATTTTGTCCAAATTATTATCAATGGATATCATGAAATATTTTACTGCTCGCTTTGATATGTTCACATCGAATTTCATTTGAAGTATTGGATCTTGCTTGACATCAATTTTATCAGTGAGCCACGGAGGAACCATTTCTTTTGTTTCTTTCACTATCTTATCATACCAATAATCCAGATTCTCAGGATTTAGTCCTTCTTTTAGGTCGGCGACGTTTTTTGCCATCTTATTTAGCATCTGATCGATTATTTGCAAGCTGCAATTGATCAAGTTTTACTTTTTTATTCCAACAGCTCAAAGTTAGGCAAGTTGATAGTCAATTCAGCACAAATTTCCTTCTATATCAATTTCTGACTTTCTGATTCTTGTTGTTGATATACTAATGCCATCCTTGGCAAGAACCATCGGAACTATGATTTTCTCTACTAAGGAGAGATTTTTTTCGCTACGAAGCTTATTGAGTGCCTCACCTTGGCCTCTCGTTTCTTCACTCACAACTAAGGCTTCTACTGCACCCTCAGTGACTGCAGGTCCAAAGTCATTTTCAAGCCTGCTTATCTGATATTGAGAATTTGGAAAATTCTTCTCGATTGTAGTTTTTAATGATTCGAGTCTCTGAGAATAACTGTACAAAAGTTTCTTCCCTTTTTTTGAGGCAAACTCGTCGCTTGTGAGACCTATTATTACCTTTGATGATATAGAAAATGCTTTTTCTAACAGCGCTAGGTGTCCCTTGTGAACAACGTCGAAAGTGCCACCCAGCGCTACCAAGTTGTATTGCATAATACTCTATTTTTTTTCTTTTAAATTAAATCTACTAGGATGTTACGAGTACTAGATTTATGTCGGTACTAGGTGTCGAAAGTGGTACGGCTTTGGGGTCCCACACATAAACTTCAATGAAAAAAGCTCCTTCGTGTTCTGGGTCCCATACAACTGTTGGAAATTGTGTACCTGCGCTATCAAATTTACCTTCTGCTACGCCGATAAATTCGACGCTTCCTTGGGCACCTATTTGTTTTATTTGCACATAGCAAACATACGGCTGCACTGTAGATTCGGGATCAGCTGCGTACTTTAGCCAAATTTTACTTGTTATATGAACAGGAGAACCTAATTGTATTTCAGAAAATTTGTTGTCCTCGGGGTCGGTAACTAAAACTTCACTAATTGTAACAAGTTTTGTAAGAGTACTAATCCGGACATCGGTAAGGTCGGATATGATGGATTGATAATTTTCAGACTCAGCGACGATTTTGTATGAGAGTGCCAATGCGTTGTGATCTGAACTAATCTCAAAATCGATTGAACTTCCAGAATCAATATCTCCTGCTTCGGCACTTGCAATAGCAACTATTCTTTCAAAAGCATCGTATGAAATTAGATGAACTCTTGTTTGATTAGTGAGGAATTCACCTTCATTAGTTATTGTCCCTGAAAGTACTAGCTGGTTACCAACTCTTAAGGTGCCAGGGCTGATTGTGAGAACTTGTTGCTTTATCGGTGCTGAATTGAATCCGATCAAATTTACCGAAATGTTTGTAATTGCAGCATTTTTACTCTTTGAGCTAATGATGTACGGAGTTTTGCTGTTTGGTGGCACAATGTCAAGTAACGTCGTTCCGATTGCCGTCTCTAAAGGTTGTTCGCTGTTGATGTCATAAAAGCCAGCAAATATCTTAACACCGGTAACGGGAAAGCTATTTGTGTTTTCTATCTCGCCCAGTATCATTGTCGAGCCATCAGGCGCCTTGAAGCTATAAGGAGCTGTACTGGTAAGCCTTACCGATAATGTTGGTTGCGTATCGGTAAGTTGTGCAAAGCTAATGCTTATCGGAATTAGCAAAATTACTAGCGAGGCTACCAGTAGAGCCCTCTTCATACATTCATCAATATACCGTATGGATTAATCACGTGTGATATTTTATAATATAAACAACGTGGGTTAGAAGGTTTAACAAAACTTAGATCGTAATAAATAAGAAGATGTTGTGTTTATGTTATTTCCGTTTTTTTGAAGCAGTTAACGCAAGCCAGTACACTAGACCAGGCGCCAATCCTACAATCAAAGGAATCCAAACCGCTATCATTTCTGTCGAATATGATACTTCGGCCATTCTAACTAGGCATCGACCATATTCTATTTAAATCCATCTTCTGGCTTCACTTGATATTTACTCGATCGACATGTCATACGTTATTTTACAGGATCTAAATTTGCTTGCTTCCCTTAGGATATGGGGGATAGTTTTGGTATTAACTGTTAGAAAAGTTTCTTACAAAAAATCGTTATGGACTGAAGGGGATTTGAACCCCTGACCCCCCGCGTGCAAGGCGGGTATTC
>JBHIDF010000006.1:0-18060 GCA_046759945.1 Nitrosopumilaceae archaeon | reverse complement strand
TAAAATGAAAATAGATCATGTTGCAATTGCAGTAAATAATGTTGATGAAGCGGTAAAGCAGTACAAACAAACACTTGGTGTCGATGAGGTGGAATTTGAAACAGTAGAAACTGAAGGAGTCAGAGTGGCAATTCTACATCTTGGTAATTCCAGAATTGAGTTGATGGAGCCAACTAGAGATGATAGCCCGATCAAAAAGTTTCTCGAGAAGAAAGGACAAGGATTACATCACATAGCTTTGGAAACGGAAAACATTGATGATGAAGTTACAAGAATGAAGGAATCTGGAGTACAATTTCTTGGTGATATAAGATCTGGATCTAGAGGTACCAAGGTGACTTTTATTCATCCTAAATCTCTAAGCGGCGTCCTTGCAGAACTGTGCTACCATCCTAAGTGAAACTATTCCATCATCTTTAACGTGTCAGATGCAGTGATTATTCCAAAAACTTTGTTATTCTTTGATACCAAGATACATTTTGAAAATCTGATCAACGAAACTAGTGAAGAGGCAGGCGTATTATGATCAACAATTGGAGGTCTTGGGTCCATTACGTCTGATAGCCTTATCTTTTTTCTTTCATTAAAATCAATGTCAAGCACGTGTCGGACAAGGCTGTCTTCTGTGACTACCCCAACGAATTCGGAGTTCTCAAAAATTGGGATCTGACTAATTGAAATAGACTGCATTTTCTTTATAGCATCATGAAGAGAATTCGTTGTCCTTAGCTTGACAATTTCCTTGCTACAAATATCACCAGCCCTTTTTGAAGATTCTCCTTCAAGTGTTCCCAGAACCTCAAAAATCTTTTTTGCAGTAGCATAGCTCGGGTGACTGCGACCTGATTCAATTTGGTTTATCATAGATTTGCTGACTCCCGTCATCTTAGCCAGCTTTTGCTGTGTGACTCCTAGCTTTTTTCGAGTTTGCTTTATCGATTCTAGTGTTGGAAGCACAGAATTCCTAAACTTTCGACTAGGATTTAGATTTTCGTTTTTTGATTTTTTTAGACTTCTTTGTTGTTTTTGATGTAATGGCTGCTTGAGCGGCTGCTATAATTGCAATAGGAATTCTGTGCGGCGATGCACTGACGTAGCTCAGATTCAAATCATGACAGAATTTGATCGAACTCGGGTCGCCTCCGTGCTCTCCACATATTCCTATTTCAAGGGATGGTCGTACGGTTCTTCCACGTTCCATTCCAATTTTCATCAATTCACCAACACCTGTTTCGTCTATTGACTGGAATGGACTTATTGAAAGGATCTCTTTTTCCATGTATGCTGGAAGAAATTTACCTTCTACATCTTCTCTGCTAAAACTGAAAACTGCCTGAGTTAGATCATTTGTTCCAAAGCTGAAAAAATCGGCTGCTTGTGCAAGCTCATTGGCGGTCAGACACGCCCTTACCACTTCAAGCATCGTACCGAATTTGATTTTCAGCTTTACTCCCATACGAACTTCGGTTTCTGTCTTTATAGCATCGTAGATTTTTTTGGTGTATAGTAGTTCTGTTTGCGTACCTACTTGTGGTACCATTATCTGGGGTTGAACGTCAATCTTTTGCTTGACCAATTCCGCGGTAGCCTCACATATCGCCCTTATCTGCATCTCATAAATTTCCGGGAAAGTAATCCCTACTCTAACACCCCGATGACCCATCATAGGATTAACTTCTGCAAGATTTTTTGCTCGATCTAAGATTTTCTTTGTTTCCGCGATCTCACTTGATGCATTTTGTTTCTCTAAGGCACGCACCTTTTTGAGAAGTTCTTCCGGGTTTGGCAAGAATTCGTGTAAGGGGGGGTCAAGTAACCTTATGGTGACAGGATAACCTTCCATGGCCTTTAGAATTTGTTTAAAGTCATTTTTTTGTAACAATAACAATTTGGCAAGGGTAGTTTTTCTTTGTTCTGTAGAATTCGCCATTACCATTTCAACAAAAAGACCTAGTCTATCACGAGCGTTAAACATTCTTTCAGTTCTGCACAGACCAATTCCTTTTGCACCATACTTTCTCGCTAATCTTGCAGCCTCTGGAGTATCGGCGTTAGCTCTGATACCAATCTTCTTTGCCTTTTGAGCCCAACTTAGAATTACTTTAAAATCATCAGTTATTTTTGGCTCAATTGTTGGAACTTCTCCGGTTAACACATTTCCGTTAGTACCATCAATCGTTATCATGTCTCCCTCAAGAATTGTTTTTCCATCTACTTGGAATCTCTTTAATGCATAATCTATTTTCAAATCTGAACAGCCTACGATACAAGGTTTTCCCATTCCACGAGCAACCACTGCAGCATGAGATGTTTTTCCCCCTCTACTTGTGAGAATTCCGAGAGATGAAAAAAATGCTGGAACATCTTCGGGTTTCGTCTCTTCTCTCACAAGTATAACTTTGGCACCATTTTCACCCATCGTTACTGCTCTTTTTACGTCAAAAACTGCAACTCCGCTTGCTGCCCCAGGTGATGCAGCAATACCCTTTGCAATGGCAACGTGATTTTTAGCCCTTTCGTGGTCTATTGTTCTATGTAAAAGCTGTTCTAGTTGTTCTCCCTGCAATCGTAGCATAGCCTTTTCTTTTGTAATCAGTCTTTCTTTTACCATATCAACTGATGTCTTTACCATCGCCGTTGCATTCATCTTTGCAGCACGAGTCTGTAAGAGATAAAACCTGCCTCGTTCCACCGTAAACTCTATGTCTTGAGGCTCTTTGTAGTACCTTTCTAGCTTCTGGCATGTCTTTATCAACTGCTTATGAATATCTGGATGTTTTTTTACAAGTTCATTAACAGATTGCGGAGTCCTAATCCCTGCTACAATGTCTTCACCTTGTGCATTCATAAGATAGTCACCAAAAACTTTGTTCGTGCCATCTGCTGGGTTGCGTGTAAATACCACGGCTGTAGCACTGTCGTTTCCCATGTTGCCAAAAATCATGGTAACAACGCTCACTGCTGTTCCCTCTGCGATATCTTTTGTAATGTTGTTTTTCTGCCGGTAAACTACTGCTCGTTCCCCATTCCAGCTGTCAAATACGGCCTTGATTGCAAGCTCTAGTTGTTTAAACGGATCATCTGGAAAAGATTTTTTCGCTTGATCTCGGCATATTTTCTTATATTCTGTTACCAGCTTTTTCAAAGACTCTTCGTTTAAGTCGTTGTCATACTCAACACCTTCTGTGTTTTTGCTATGTTCTAAGGCTTTGTTGAATTTTTTGTCATCTACACCAAAAACTACTTTCCCAAATAATTGTACGAACCTACGATAACAGTCCCAAGCGAATCTTGGATTGTTGCTTTTTTTTGCAAGTCCCACTACAGTCCTATCGTTTAAACCCAAATTCAGAATTGTATCCAT
The DNA here is from genome assembly GCA_046759945.1 of Nitrosopumilaceae archaeon. Lineage (GTDB taxonomy): Archaea > Thermoproteota > Nitrososphaeria > Nitrososphaerales > Nitrosopumilaceae > JAEHKU01. The sequence goes on along the minus strand of JBHIDF010000006.1, from coordinate 14,696 downwards.
CATGCCGGGCATAGAAATTGCAGCACCTGATCTTACTGAGACTAATAGGGGGTTGTCCGCAGAACCCCACTTCTTACCCGATTTTCTCTCAAGCTTTGCAATGTTTTTTTTAACTTCCTTTATGAGGTTCCTTGGCAGTATTCTGTTATTTGCATAGTACTGGTTGCAAACTTGGGTTGTAATCACAAATCCGGGAGGAACTGGTAATCCAATTCTGGTCATCTCACAAAGGCCTGCACCTTTTCCACCAAGCAGTTTTCGGTTCTCTCCATTACCTTCGTCAAAAAAATAAATCGATTTCATATCAGATACTCCATTCTGAAGGCTTTATCAAACCTTTTGCGGGTTTTTTATTGCTCTTGAAAAGTTGGTAATAATTACCATCCAGTTTTTTGCTTTTACAATTCCACTTGCAACAAGAATCCCTTTAGCACCTAATTCTATTGCTTTTGCAACGTCTTTGCCTGAAACGATCCCAGCGCCGCAAAGCAGCTTGGTGGAATTTTTTGCCTTTTTTACCGCTTTGGCTGCATTTGTAATTAATTCCGGTCTTTCCTTTGACACTGCTCTACCTGTACCTATCAGCTCTGGCGGTTCTATCGCTATATAGGTGGGGTTTAACTTTGCGTACTTTTCAGCTTCTTTTACGTTTTTAACGCAAACAACGGACGTCAATTTCAGATCTTTAAGTCTTTGAACCAAAGCCACAATGTCTCGTGGGGGAATTCTATGTTCACTGTGGTTTATCAATGACCCTTTAATTCCAGATTTTTTTACAATTTCAGGTATCATAAAACCTGTAGTGCTCCCAACCTTAGCATTATCCACATGTTGAGCTAGAATTGGGATAGAGTGATTTGCCACTTCCGATAGAACATGTTGAGGAGGTGCGATTGCAATTTTAATTTTATATTTTTTTGAGACTTTTTCTGCCACTTTAATAATCGTGACCACTTTAGAACCAGCTATTTCTTTGTAGTTTTTCAAGTTTATAATAAACATTCTTTGCAGACCAGAATTGTAAGTTCTTAGTTATATACATTGAAATGGCAAGTTTATTCACGTAAAATAGACTGTATTTTGAAAATGAGTTCGCTTTCTTCAAGAGAAGAAATTATTGATAACCTCATGTTCTTGATTCTATGCGGGTCCTCTGAATACAATCCTGAGACATCTTCTATAGCTCTGGTAAAGTCATAATCAATAAGATACGCTTTTGACATATCTAATAGTTCAGTATAGGTGTCAGATGTATCACCTGATCTTTCTATGTTGTTTGCAATAACCTGAACCAGCCCCCGTATTTTACCAAGTTCTCGCTTTATTGTCTCCAAGTCACCTGGTTTGTCTTTGAGCTGGTTTAACAATTCGTATGAATCTAAGGTCTGCTTCAAGAGATTTCTAAGATAATCATCCACCATGGTCGAAATATTGATTCTGTACTAAATGAAGATTCTAAATTCTGTTTAAAATTTCTTTTTTCTTTTTCTCAAATTCTTTTTGTGAAATAATTCCCGATTTTTTAAGTTTCCCTAGCTGTTCAAGCAATTCCAAGTTGTGCTTTGGAGATAAGGCTGCTAGCCTAGCTGCAGCAAGGGTTTCCTCCAGTCTTTCCCTTCCCATTTTTACAAGCTCCTTTCCTAACTTTGGCCCTGTTTCGGCTGCGATTTTGCTTAATTCAAAACCTACCAATTTAGCGTCATCAGCTTTCTTTTTTAGGTCATCTAAATAGTAGGCGTCTCTTTTTTTTCTTCGTGCCAATGCCGTAACTAGAAAAATCAATTGTATATGTCTTGCTGGCAGACTGGCTAATTCCAGAAAAATTGGTCTAGTCCTGTTTGTTTCGGTTCCCCAATAATTGTACTGAATTCCAGGTCCATTGACGAAATTATTTGATCCAGTGTGCTTTCCATAAACTCCATGTATTTTGAGGCATCAATTTCATCTTGTCTTGCCAATTCGGTTGGTTTGACACCTGGCCTATTCAGTATCTTAACATATGATATGATGTCCCCTCGCTTTATCTCCCTTACAGATTCCAGCAATTTGGCTGCACGAATGTGTTGGGGAACAGTTTTCACATATTCGGAAGGTGCTTTACTTAGCATCACATTAAATGCGAGTTCAGAGAGAGGTATCTCCCTTCCTTTTAGTCTTTTTGCATATTTTGCAATCAAGTCACTTATTTTTTTCTTTGATTCTTCGAAATCTTCTATGGCTTGTACTTTTGACAGTGTATCAAGTATCTCATAGAACAGAGTCTTGACAAATGGTGGAGTATGTGATTTTTTCCCCGTCAGTCCTTTTACGTCTACCTTCCCATCTTTTAGTACGCCTACGTAGTTTTTCTTTCTGTTACTAAGAACCACATATCTGTATTCTTTGTCAATTTCCAAATCAACTTTATGTTCCTCTTTTGCCCACTCTGTCACAGCCTGGATTTGATCTTTTGTTGGGTTTTTGAGAAACAATGAATCTGTATCACCATATAGAACTTCAATTCCTGTTGACCTGCATTTTTCAATTGTAGCTAGAATGGTATGTCGTCCGATGGCAGTAGTAGCTTCTGCAACTGGCAAGCAGTAAAGGGGAAAGATCTCAGCACCCATCACACCATAAGAAGCGTTGAGTATGACTTTGAGTGCTTGGCTCACAACTGTATAAAGCTGCCTTTGAGTTTCTGATATTGAGGGATTTTTCGAGAGGCTTTTGTAATAATTCACCCTCAGATCTCGTAGCGAACCAATCAATAATGAGGTGAGACCATTTCTGCGTGTGCAAGCCCAATGAGTAGTCTCTGGGATCGAATTTTTTTTGCATTCATCATGCGGGCACCTTACTGTTTCGTATGAGAGGTTTCTAACTTTGATTATACTTGGGTACAGACTTGCAAAATCCATTACAACAACATTAAAGTGAATTCCCGCCTCAGGCTCAATGACAAGCCCCCCTCGATATTTTTTGTCTTTTATCACAGCACCGACAGATGCTGTAGTTGCCTTTACTTCAAGCTCTGATCTTCTAGGGATCAGAAAGTTTTGCCGTCTATGCTCAAAGTAGAACAAGCTTCGTATCCACTGCGATACTCCAAATCTTGAAATGTCATCAATAGGCATTCTTGCCACTCTTGTTATTACAACAAACAAATTCATTAGCAAATCATTATTGAAGCTAGTAAGCTTCTGGGTTATCCTTGCATCATTATAACAATAATTCGCTATTTGATAAAGAGAAAATTCTTCAAGAGGAATGCCGTACTCAACTTTGGTCTCATTAATTAGAGAGCTTGTAATGCTTTCAAGTGAAAATTCTGTATACTTGTGTGCAAAGGCATAGATCTGATATGAACGATTTGAAAATGTTCTATACAAATCAATGTGGACTCCATGTTTTAAGGTCGCAGAGTCTCTCATCATGAAGAGAGGGTTTAGGTTATGGTCGATGCCTAGGTTATCTGCTCTATTGTAAATGTAAGGCATATCAAATTCATCGCCATTAAAAGTAATGACAAAAGGATATTCTGTCATTATCTTAAAAGCATCTGATATCATCTCTTTTTCTTTGTCTTCATCATAAAACACGATTCTAACATCACTTGGAAGTTCGTTTGTCCCTTCTTGAATGTCCTTTCTTCTTAGCACAAACACTTCTTTTAGTCCATCACTTCCTTCAAATCCTATTGCAGTAATCCTTTTTTCTGCAATTTTTGGGTCTGGTATTCTTCCTATTTCAGACTCGACTTCAATATCAATAGTTAACCGCTTGATTTTTGGAATAGGCTGATTTAGTAATTCTGCCCAGTTTGAGATATAGGTTTGAAATTCTTTCGAATCTATCGTTCCAAAACTCGTTAACTTATCCCAAATTAGACTTTTCAGCGCAAGTCGTACTTCGTCTTCAATTTCATAATTGAACGGTTCTATCGTGCCATTCTCTACTTTGTAATATTTTCCAACTATGAGATTGCAATCGTAAAGATAATTCTCATAATATTTGATGTCTGACTCCCAAGTTTCTATGAGGTTTCTTATACTCTTTTCTGTCTGCGTTCCACCTATTGCAAGCGGATCCGCAACTACAATTTTTGTTACTGGGATGTTTCTGTCTTTTAGTAAATCTAGTCTCTCTGTCTTTTCAAATTTTATTACATCTTTCCTATCTGATAAAAATTCTAATTCTGCAGGATCGAGTTTTGAATAACAATATGGTTTATGACCAGTTCGGTCATGCCATAGAAAAATTTTTTGCGACTTTGGTTCGTAAAATTTTAAGACGGCGCACTTTCTTTGATTGTCATATGTTGCAGATACCAACAAGGAAGGCGGAATTGTGGTTTTTTCATTTGCCTCTACTACACTTTGCATTTAAGCCACCTCATTTTACGGGAACCAGATTTACGTTTTCATTTTCTAACATCATTTTTTTCCAATATGTTATGCGTTCTCTGCCCAACACAACCACTTCTAAACCTGCGTCTTTTAGTAATTCATGATCCGTCTCGGGATAGGCGTCCAGAGAAACAATTCGTCTTATGCCTACTGTGATAGCCATCTTACTACATTCCAGGCAGGGAACAAATGTGGTGTATAGTGTAGTGTCTTTGGTACCAGAACCCACTCCCAAGATTGCGCAGTGCATTATGGCGTTTGACTCAGCATGAGTACAGACACATCTATCTAGTGCTTCTCCTGGTTTTAATTTGCCCTCAGCTCTTAGCATGCACCTCTTGCAACCTCCCTCAAAGCAGTTTTTTACCCCTGGAGGTGTGCCATTATATCCAGTCCCAATTTGTCTGTGATCACGAACAATTACTGCACCTACGTGCCTTGTGATACAGTTAGATCGCAGTTTTGCAAGCTCCGCCTGCAGCATAAAGTACTCGTCCCACGTAGGACGTTGAAAAGATCTTTTCACATGAAAAATGAAGTTACCTATAATATAAGAATTAGAAACTTTTTGTATAAAATTTGAGGATGGATACAAATTCAGAATATCTGGAACATGAACTGATTAAAAAAGACATAATTGAGTACCGGAAATACCAGGTCAACTTGGCAGAACAAGCCAAGAATGAAAATTGTCTGATCGTTTTGCCAACGGGTCTTGGAAAGACAGCCGTTGCCCTTCAAATTATCGCAGAATACTTATCCGAAGGAACAGGAGGAGTATTATTTCTAGCACCTACTAGGGTTCTTGCAAATCAGCACTACGAATTTTTGAAGAATAACCTCTTGGTAGATGATATTGCATTAATTACTGGGGAGGACATACTTGCAAAAAGGAAGAAACTTTGGATTAATAGTGTGATCTGCGCTACTCCTGAAATTACAAGGAATGATTTTGATAGACAGCTTGTGGAACCTAACCAGTTTAGTCTCGTGATTTTTGATGAAGCTCATAGAACCATTGGTGATTACGCGTATTCAGCAATTGCAGAATGTTTCAAAAATACTAATACAAGGATCATAGGAATGACGGCAACTTTGCCTAGTGAAAAAGAAAAAGCAACAGAAATTCTGGATACACTACAAATTTCTGCTATTGCCCAGAGAACAGAAGAAAGTTCTGACGTTAAACCATACGTACAACGTACCGAGACACGATGGATTACAGTGGATTTACCTCCAGCTATGAAAGAAATTCAACATTTCTTACGAAGAGCACTTGACGCTAGATATCAAGAACTAAAAAGAAACGGAGCTAACATTTCTGAGAATAGATCTCTCTCTCAGCTACTGAAAATGAAAGACTACATTTTACGACAAAACAGATGGTCTGCCAAACCACTGTTTACCGCAATTAGGATACTGTATGCATTATCAATTTTTGAATCTCATGGGGTCACTTCTTTTCTGAGGTTCTGCGAAAGGACACGCAAAAAGAAAGGGGTAGGTATAAGAGATCTTTTTGAAAAAGATCCAAACTTTACAAAAGCTATAGAACATGCAAAACTTGCTCAATCACACCGAATAGAACATAGTAAAATACCAAAGCTCAAAGAAATTTTGCAGTCAGTAAATGGAAAAGCATTGGTCTTTACAAGCTATCGTGATTCTGTTGACGTAATTCATAAAAAGTTAGTGGATATGGGAATTAAAGCTGGTTTTTTAATTGGTAAAGCTGGAGAAACGGGACTTAAGCAGAAAAAACAGATTGAGACTCTGGAAAAATTCCGTCAAGGATTTTACAAAGTATTGGTTTCCACTCGTGTTGGAGAGGAAGGACTAGACATTTCAGAAGTTAATCTTGTTGTTTTCTTTGATAATGTTCCTAGCTCAATCAGGTATATTCAAAGAAAAGGTAGAACAGGTCGAAAGGATCTTGGAAAAGTGATTGTTCTCATTACTAAAGATACTGTAGATGAGACATACTATTGGATTGGTAGAAGAAAAATGAAAGCGGCAAAGCAAATGGGAGAAAAAATGTCGAAGATTTTAGAAAAGCATCAACCTAATGGGTCAGAGTCTAACCTCGATGCGTATTTTTGATATCAGATTTACTTGAGTCTTTTAATTATATGATAGCCAAACTCTGTCTTTACAGGGTTTGATATTTCTCCTACGTTCAACTTGAACGCCGCTTCCTCAAAAGGCCTTACCATCTTTCCTCTCCCAAAGTAACCCAAGTCACCACCTCGTTTCGCGTTTCCTCTATCAATTGAGAGTTCTTTGGCTAGGAGAGCAAATTTTTCCCCTTTTCTAATTCTCTCAAGTATTGCAAGAGCTTCGCTTTGTTTTTGAACTAATATGTGTGAACATCTAATTTTGCTGACCATTTTTTTCTATTTTCTTATTTTATCAAAGTCTTTATTTAATAATGACATACGGCGTCGTTATCCCCGTTTTCTACTAAGAACCGTTCTAAATTTTTTTTCAAATAATTCACCATGTAATAAATATTAAGAAATTTGGTACAGCGATTGACGAATAATACTTTTAACTAACTCGCCTTGTTACTTTACTGATGTTTTCCTATTTTACAATAAAAGAAGCAAACGCCCAGCTACCATCTGTAATTAAGAAATTCGAAGAGATTGTTGGTATGAAAAAGGCGGTAGAAAAAATACAAGCTGAAATGGAGTCAACCCTCGATCATTCAGCGAGTTTTAAAGATTACGTTGTACAGAAACAGAGACTAAATTCAGCAGTTACCAAGTTGTACAAAACGATTGAAGAACTAGAAAACACAGGTGTAATCATAAAAAGTGTAGATGAAGGTTTGCTTGATTTTCCATCAAAGCGATTTAGTGAGGATGTGTGGCTGTGTTGGAAAGAAGGTGAAACAGAGATAAAATTCTGGCACGAAAAGAATGAAGGGTTCATGGGAAGAAAACCCATTAGTGTCAGTGATGAATCTCTAGTATAATGCAGTCTGTTTGGTTAAAAGCAGTTCGTATAAGATTTCTTCTTGCTTCTGTGATTGCGGTTTCTTTAGGCCTCGCAATAGCGTGGTGGCAAAACCAATCCGTGGATATATTCCATGCTGTTTTGACATATGCAGGAGTTGTAGTACTTCATGCAAGCGTTGACTTGCTAAATGATTATTGGGACTACAAAAGAGGTATAGATACTCAAACAAAAAGAACTAAGTTAAGTGGGGGTTCTGGTGTATTGCCAGAAGGTCTCTTACAACCTTCCACTGTGTATAAGGCTGGTGTAGCTTTTCTAATTATAGGAGCAGCAATTGGAGGATATTTCGTCTATGTAGGAGGTATAGTAATAGCCATCATTCTAACGTTTGCTGTATTATCAATTTACTTTTATTCCACAAGGATTGTTGATTCGGGGCTTGGAGAGTTATTTGTCGCAATAAAAGGGACAATGATAGTTCTTGGCACGTATTTTATTCAGGTCTCTCAAGTCACAACAGAGTCTGTCCTTGGGGGGATTGTGGTAGGAACTTTATCAGCATTGGTGTTGTTTGTTACGTCATTTCCAGATTTTGATGCAGACAAGTCAAAGGGGAGAAAAACTCTTGTTATTCTGCTAGGGAAAGAAAAGGCAACTAAAGCATTGTGGATATTTCCTGCGATTGCATATGGTGTAATAGTTGCAGGGGTTTCTTTACAAATTATACCAGTATTTACTCTCATTACCTTACTAACCATTCCACTACTGATCAAAGTAGGGAGAGGTTTAAGACACAGTTTTGATAATGTTGAAAAGCTTGTACCCGTCATGACCTCTTGTTTATCATACAGCCGAATTACCGGCGCACTTTTAGTGCTGGCTTTTGTAATGCCACTGTTTTTCATTCCTTTCTGAACCACACCAATTAAATCAAGTGATACTGAATTCTAAACGTGATCAAGGGTTATGCCACACCCGAAGGAACATCCAATTATGCTAAAGGCATCACAAACGTAGGTAAAGGTCACTTTAGAAGTTTTGTCGGTCTTACGCTCTCCTCGATCGGTATTGGAACCTACCTTGGAAATATTGATGGGGCAACTGATAATCTGGTTAAGGACGCAGTAAAAAAGTCAGTTCTTTCAGGAATTAACGTAATTGATACAGCGATAAATTATAGGGCTCAGAAGGCGGAAAGGTCGGTTGGCAAGGCCGTAGCTGAACTGATGGAGGAGGGGAAAATAGAAAGAGATCAAATTTTTATCAGTACAAAAAATGGTTATGTGACAAATGACGGTGACATAAAACAAGACTTTTGGGAATACATCCACAAAAACTTGGCAAAGAGAGGGGTCATAAAACCAAACGATATTTCTTCGGGATACCATTGTATGACCATCCCTTACCTTGATGACCAACTTCATAGGTCCTTGAAAAATTTAGGCGTCGATTGCATTGACCTAATGTATCTTCATAATGCGGTTGAAGGACAACAAGACATCTCAAGGGATATTTTTATGAAAAGACTAAAGGAAGTTTTTGAATTTTATGAAACGAAACGAAAAGAAGGTACAATAAGATATTATGGGATGGCTACTTGGGACTGCTTTAGGGTACCAAAGGATGATCCTCAACATCTTCTTCTTACAGACGTAGTGGCTCTTGCAAAAGAAGTTGGAGGAAATGAACATGGATTCAAATTTGTTCAATTACCTTTTAACATGTATCTTGACCAGGCATATATGAAAAAAAATCAAACTGTAAACGGCCATGAGTTATCAATATTACAAGCAGCACAAAATCTTGGAGTTGGAATATTTGCAAGCGTTCCTCTAATGCAGTCTAAACTTCTCGGTCCAGGCGCGCTTCCTGAATTTGGAAATTTGAAACCAGCTCATAGAGCTTTGCAGTTCGTAAGATCAACTCCAGGAATAGTGGCTCCACTTGTGGGACACAAGACGACCTCTCACGTTGACGAAAATCTAGAACTGATCCAAGTATCACCAATGAGCGAACAGGAGTTCAATCAGCTTGTAAAGAATCTTACTTCTTAATCCATGAAATATCGGTTTGTTTTCTTTTACTTACTTTTAAATAGAAAAAGCTGAGTTCGGAGATTGTGCCAGTAGATCCTGTTTGTGGAATAGAGATGGATGAGGAATTAGCTTTGATTCATGAATATCAGGGTAAAAAATATTATTTTTGTTGTAATGGCTGTAGGCGAATTTTTGTAAAAAAACCGAAAAAGTGGAAAAAAGACTAGAGTAAGCTACCACACATACGACAGAAACGAGATTCACGTTTTATTCCAGCTTGACAATAAGGACATTTAGAGTCGGATGAGTTTAATGAGGAGGGCGCTTCGAAATACTTCCTGTATGTTTCATAATAGTAAAGGGATTCTTTAGATTGTAAGCTCACACGATCTTTCTCAAAATATTCTTTCTTCTTGGATTCAAACCTGTCGTCAGGAACAAGACCTTCAAAAAAAGAAGTTAAGCCGGAAGTTCCTGCACCATCTTCCATTGGAGACTTGTCTCTCCAAGCAACAGACTTTGGAATTTTGTTTTCAAACATTTTTCGCAGTATCCATTTGCCAAATTTTTTGCCGTCTCTTGTGTTGACTTTGAGATCGACTGGAATCGATCTTGCGTAGTTGTCGACTTTCTCACTCAAAAAAGGTGATTCCACAGGTATGCCAAGTGCATTTCCGATCTTTTGTGTTGGGAAATGCATTATTTCCCATATTCTTTCGAGGTCTTTCTGGATCTGTTCATTGCTTTTTTTAAGAAAGAAATTATAGCCAGCGAAGAGTTCGTCTGCTCCATCACCTGTAACCAATCCTGCAGAATTCTCCTGCACTGCTTTTTTCAGTACGAGATACATAACAATAGAATTGCGTATCTCAATATGGTTGAAATTTTTTAAAATTTTTATTGTATCCTCAATTGCCGAGAAAACCTCCTCTATGGTTGGGATTTTCATAACCAGCTCTAATCCAAATTCTTTGGAAACTAACTGTGAATACGTCAGATCCTTAGCAAGGAAATCCTTTGTTATGACGACAATTCCTTTGATCGGTTTGTGACGTAGACAATATGCCAATACAGTACTATCCAATCCTCCCGAAAGAGCAATGTAATCAGATTTGCATGAATCTACTGCTTCAGTAAGAAGCCTGTAGAGAGTTGTGGAAATTTCTTCCAACATGCACATCTGATAGGTTTGATAAATTAAGGTTTCACGATGAGCATCTTATTTTTTTATCTTTAAGTCATCATCAACTCTTAGTTTATCCACTAAAATTTAGTCTGACCTAACTCAACAAATTAACAAAAATGAATCTACAGACAATTTGGTTCCAGTTTTCATATGTAACTTTAAATATTTTATGAGACCTTTTTACGTAATGCTGCTACCCGCAGAGATTGAAACGAAGACTTTGATACCTGCATTACGAGCTATTTTAGCAAGAAAACTTGCACAAGAACACAAAGTACGTGAAGATGAAATTTCAAAAATGCTCGGTGTTACGCAGGCTGCGATAAGTAACTATATCCGTGGAACTCGTGGTGACCCAGAACTTATTGAGAAACTAGTTCAGGTAAAAGAAGTTTCTCAAATGATCGATGACATAGCAAACAACTTGGCATCTAACCTCGCTTATACTCCAGCAAGTTTATCCAAGTTTATCGGTCTTTGTAACTACATTAAAACAAGTTTGTTGATATGCGATATTCACAAGACACTGGAGTCAGACATAGATGACGCCTTGTGCAAACAATGTGAAAGTATGCTTCTGAAAGGGCCGGGAAGCTCTTTCTAGTTCTTAATAATACTTATTTGAATAGTAGAAACCATCGTATCTCCATATTTGCCCTTACTGTATTCGCTGTCAACAAATATGTTTGAAATCTGAGAGTTTCCTTTTAGCATTTTTTCTGTTATGATATTAGCTACGGCAACCGCATTCGGTATAGATTCGCCTAAAGCCTTAAGCGTTATTTTTTTTGAATTTCCAAGGACAGATAACACATCTAACGCACACTGCATAACGGGCCTTTTGTGAATCGTCACCACATTCTCATCTTCCAAAATTTTGCCATTTGAAGCCTGCGTCATTTCGTTGTTTGGTTCGTTTACGAGGCTCAACCTAATCACAGGAATTTTAGATGCTATTAAAGTCTTATCGACGATTGGTTCACTAATAAAAATAATCCAGCGGGATGTTCTGAAAATCCCCGTTTGGCAAAACTCTTCTAATCGTAATTGGGATCACACGTTTTTCGAGCTCTTCAATGGCAAGATCAAGAGATGTTGTTACATTTTTGGGGACTGATATAAACGGAGGAGCCCCCTGGGATAATTGTAGTGCTCTTGCTCCTATGATTCTTGCCTTTTCAAACTTGGTCAGAGTAGGTGGCCCAACTTCCATTTTACCTTTTCCTGTCATTTTAAATTCGATTGGTTCATGATGTTCGTCAACTTCAATTACTTCTCGCGCATCAATTATTTTCTGCATTTTTTCTAGTTTCAAAATTTCCTCATCAGTGAGGTTCTTCACATCTTTTTTGGACATTCTACTCAGAAGGGGAATCCTTTTTGTTATAGGCTCTTCTTCAACTTCTTGATTATTTTCATTAGCACTAAGTTTTACTTCTTTGTTTTCAGGCAAGCATTCCAAATTCAGACAAGCGTTATATAATTCATAATCTTCAATGTACAAAATGAGCGCCGGATCAGTTTCTCGACATGAAATAATTCTTGACGTAAAAGGTAAGTCACAGTTAAGATGCGAATTGAAACGTCATCTTGCACCAATGGTTGTAGGAAACATAATCAGAGCACTGCCAATAGAGGGCAATGCACACATCCAAGGAAATGGCATAGCCTATGTTGAAACAAGAATAGATTCCGGAGTGGAAAGACAAAGGAAAGCATTCAGAAAGGGAGATATTGCTTTTTTGCCATCAAATAGCTCAATATGCTTTGTTTTCAATGATATAGTTTCTGCCAAGCCAATGAGTCCGATAGGAAAAATACTCTCAAACGTTGAGGCATTAGGGGAATTAAAACCTGGTGATGTGTTCCTGATAACTCAGGCAACCTGATAAACATAGTGGCCACTGTATCCACCTACTCTTTTTACAGAACCGCTTTGTAACGCTTTTGCTAAAAACGCATTTGCGGCCGAAATCTTAACACCGTTTTGTCTTGCGATTTCATGCGTTGTAAAACATTTAGAATTTTTGATAAAATTCATAGCTTCCTGCTCGTTTACAATAACGGTAACTTCTGCCTTCCCTTTCTTATCTTTCCTCTCACCTTTTTTGGTCTTTTTTGTTCCAGCTTTTTTTGAAGCTTCTGCTTTCTGAGATTTTTCTTGCTGTGCAGGTGATTTCTTCTTTGCGCCACCCATGAATCAACTTTTGTTAATGTTACTTATAAACGAAGAATCGGAACCTGAATGAAAAAAATCGCGAAAAGCATTATTATAATATTGATTCCAATTTCCGGCATGGGCATCATTGCGAGGGGAGCAAAGTGCGATGTTTCTGGATGTGATAAAGATGGCGTTCGATCATTGAACACAGGTAGAGTAGAAGCAGCTGGACTAAGAGTTGCAGGTGGTTCGAAAAAGACAGTCTTATGTAAAGTACATTACAAAGAATGGAAAAAAGAAACAAAACAAGATAGAGAAGTTGAAAGAGCTAGATACGATAGATTCTAGTTTTTCGTAGATAGATTATTCTTGGAATCAAGAAAATTATAGTATTTCTCGTCTTTTTTGAAATAAGCGTCTTGTAACGAGTTGTAGTACTTACCTAATTTTTTATACAATCTTTTCGGTTTGCGAGGTTTTTGATTGCTAAGAACGTATAATGCTAGTATTGGAAATGCTATAGTTGCATCTGCATACACTGTTATGATATCTTCATGGGAATCTTTTATCTTACCCCAACTCTTGCCCTCCTCAAGCGTAGCACCTGATAATCCTCCTGTATCAGGTCTTGCATCAGTGATTTGTACGATATAATTTTGTCCACCATGTTCATTTCTCAGTATTTGATCAAGGAGGGGGGTTGTTTGCTGTGCTGTGTTTTTAGGAACTCCTCCTCCTACCTCGATAATCCCCGATTTTTTTGAATTAAACACTATTGCTGCTTGCTCTAAAATTTCCTTTACAAAGTCTAAATTGTAAGTCTTGTCTCGAAGTCTATGCACTGCTAAATTTAGAGCAAGTGACGAGTCTTTAAGGGCAGACACGTAAATCGGCACATCATACTCGTATGCAGAAACTACAAAGCTTTTTTCTGGATGTTTTGATTTTTCCTTGGAAATTCTTCCCATTAGATTACAAAATTCCGCTGTTGTAAATGGCTTGTCAAGCAGGTTTACTTTAAACATTTTTTGAACCACTTGGTCTTCTGCCTCAAGAGTTTCATAGAATTTGATGAAAATATCACGTATTCTAACAATCTCCTTTTTGTAAAGTACCATATCGTCTACTTCAAAATGACCTTGTTTTACAGGAAGCCCCCATGCGAAATGATCTTCATGATAAACATTAGCACCTGTTGTAACTATCCAGTCAACAAACCCTCTTTCAATTAATGATTTGAAAATTCCACCAAACCCGACAGGGGTCATCGCACCGGACACCGTTAGACAAATTGTTGCGTTATCTTTGATCATCCGCGCATACAATTTAGCTGCTTCACCTAGTTGTCTTGCGTTAAAACCAGATCTGGCATAAACTTCTACCAAATCTTCTATCTTCATTTTTGGATCTAACTTAATGTGAGGTACATCTTTTCCCCGAAAATTATGATGATCCACAACTGAGAAAAATTTTTTACATTAATTAACACTTCGTATTTTGAAGAATTTCAGCGAAAATTTTATGGGATCGAACTACAAAAATTATCTGAGATATATCAGAAGTGAAAGTTGTAGATGTTATAGATCCTAAAAGGGTTGATCGAAATCCAGACAAAACTGTCGCGTTAATGTCATCTGGTAATTTTAAAGAACAGGGTGTTATCGTAAAGAGCGTAAAGCTGTGCCTTTACGTTCAAAAAATAGATGAAAAGATGGGACCATACTCTCTAATTACATGTCTTGTTGAGACTGACAAGGGAGAAATTGAGATGACTTATGACGAAGGATACAGAGGTACACATGCTTTAGAGGAGGTCGCAGCTTTTCTCACTTCGAACATAGGGCTTTCAGGGCTAATTTTGCGATCCGTCATACAATTAAAGTCTAAGCTGGAAGGCACCGCATAACATTTAATTCAATTACTAGATCAGTTTCAAGATATGCGAATCCTGCAATTACACTGTG
>JBHIDF010000005.1:0-19038 GCA_046759945.1 Nitrosopumilaceae archaeon | reverse complement strand
AAACGAATGTAATAGTTGAAAGAAAAGATCATTATATGTTTGTAAAAAATGATGAAGCATCCATCGTAGTTGGTTTGGACTATCTACAAAAATCCGATTCTAAAATTTTATATCTTGACATAGTGCACGAGCTCGTTCATGTAAAACAACAAAGAGAGGGCCGTAACCTATACGATAAAACGTATTCTTATGTTGACAGACCAACAGAGATTGAAGCATATGAAATAGCCGTTAGGGAAGCAAAGCAACTTGGTATGACTGACAAGGAGATTCTTGATTATCTAGAAGTAGAATGGATCACACCCCAGGAACACAAAAGATTGGCATCGCGTGTGGGTATAATTCTCTAAAAATAGCTTGTAATGGTATCCTGATCAACCGTCTCAGACAATTCTGATACCTTTACTCCAACTCTTCGCACAAGCTTTTCTTGATCTTGTAATGCTTCTTGGAGAAGTTGTAGAGCTGCTTTTTGCAGCGCATCAAAACTTACTGTAGGATTCTTCAACATTCTAGACTTTGTTTTATTAGAAAGATCGGTTAGAACAAACTGAATCCCTACTGATTTGAACATGATGTTATTTTTCAAGACTATAGAATGTATATCCCCACATAATTCCTCAACGGTCTTTGCAAGAAAATCATAGTCCTTTGAATCCTCTCTTAGAGTGACTATCCTACTGTATTGTGTGGCATCTTGTCTTTCTGAGACTGGTTCATCATCTATCCCCCTCACAGAATTGTAAATGTACGTACCACCCTTCCTTCCAAATTGTTTTGTGAGCGTGAAGACATCAAGCTTTTTCAATTGAGAAATGGTTTCAAGACCCATCTCTAAGAATTTCTCTTCTGTTTTCTTTCCAATCCCTGGAATCGCCCTTACCGGAAGTGGTTCCAAAAAAAGCTCAACCTTATCTGCTGGTACTATCATCAAACCATTCGGCTTTTGAAAGTTGGAGGCAATTTTTGATACTAGCTTGTTTGGTGACACACCAATTGAACAAGTTATTTTAACTGAATCATGGATTGAGTTCTTTATCTGCTGCGCAAGATGGCTTGCCCTTTCAAAATTTTCTTCGGTTCTCTTCGAGACGTCTAGATAAGCTTCATCCTTACCAACGTATTCAAAAATATCTGCGTGCTCCTTGATTATGTTCATAGCTTTTTCGGATATCTCAGAATAATATTTGAAGTCAGTTGGCAAGAAGGCTGCATCAGGAACATCTTCTAGCTTCTTTTTTGCAAATCTTATGGACAATCCTGACTTGACTCCATATTTTCTTGCCACATAATTTGCAGTTGCGATTGCCCCACTATCTCCTCCTCGATCCGAAAACACGCATACACATACGGGCCGCGCTCTTAGTTCTGGTGAACGCAATTCTTCACATTGAGCAAAAAAATAATCAAAATCTACGTGAAAAACAACTCTTTTCTTCATCTGATAACTAGAACCCAAATTAACTTATTACGATATCGAATCTTAATAGTCTAAATATCTACTCTTTGCAAATTAATTGTGGATTATCCTTTAGTTGCTGGAAAGGATGGAATCAAGATAAAACCAGAAAAAATGGAGGCTGAAAAACTCTATCATTGTGTATACAAAGACAAAGTTTTACTCGTCTACAAAGATGAACAAAAGTTCTTGAACTGTTACGAAATTGAGGAGAAGGAGCTTGTTGATTTGATAAAACAATCTTCTGGTCCTGATGATGTGCAAAAAATACTTGAGGATTATCTCACGAAGCATAATCTTAAACATTAATTAAAACCAATCTTCCAGGTTATTTGACGATTTTAAGTTGAGTGACGCCGATAGAAAACCGACGGAAGCTGAGGAAATTCTTTCAGAAACTCAGAAATTAAAAGAGGAAGCAGCAGAATCCCAAAAATCTGAAACAACTCAAACAGCTGAACCTCAACCTTCTGAAGCAACACCTTCTAGTGAGGAACCTTCCTCTCAACGTCAATCAAACATTGTCTTTGTGGGAACAAAACCACTCATGATCTATGTAACTGCAACATTAACTCAACTTGCAACTCAGCCTACTGTAACGATAAAAGCTAGAGGCAAGCGTATAACTCAAGCCGTAGATGTTTCTCAAATGATAGTAAAACGGATGAATACAGTAGGTTACATGGTGAACAAAGTCCGCATATCTTCAGATTCCCTTACGTCACAAGACGGAAAACAACGGAACGTTTCCTCAATAGAAATTGATCTAACTAAAAAATAGAATTGCCTAGCAGCGCAACAAAACGTCTTGTCGCTGCTGGTGTTTTTGGAATTGTAATACTGGGAATTTTATACGGGACTGGAATCCTTAACAGCTGTGGAATAAA
This sequence comes from Nitrosopumilaceae archaeon, assembly GCA_046759945.1. Classification (GTDB taxonomy): domain Archaea; phylum Thermoproteota; class Nitrososphaeria; order Nitrososphaerales; family Nitrosopumilaceae; genus JAEHKU01. Next base: position 16,692 of record JBHIDF010000005.1, on the reverse strand, counting down.
ACATGTAAACATACTTAACGATTTACAGAAATACGAGAACGATCTTGATCCTGAATTTTGTGAAGAACTTGTTTACAGGATAATTGAGTTGAATGAGAATTGTGATACTGATATTGAAATTCTAGACTGTGGCTAAGATATTGCCTCCAAAGCGAAAGTCGCCCCAAAGTAGATCAAAACACCGCTTAATCCAATCATCAAAATTTTGTAATTTTTGCTAGATAGTATTTTTCCACCCCTAGAAGAGACAAATCCAATGAAGCCAAGCCAAGCATAGTCCATCCAAATGTGGTAGAGAAACATAATTCCGATTCCCCAAAATGACGCCAACAATAGCGAGTCCGAAATAAGCTTGAATCCAATGGTAAACCACCAAACAAGAAAAAAAGGATTCAGTGCACTCAGTATTATGCCTGCGAGAAATGGACCATGTTTTCCCTCAAACACCGTGGATGGTTTTTTTAGAACTGATCTTATTTGCAATCCTGCAAACACGAAAAGACTGGCTGCACCAAGCAAAGCTATTGCTTCTCTGAACTGCGGGAGGGATTCAAGCGAGAAGGCACCAACTCCAATTAAAACCACAAGAGGTAGCTCAACTAACGTATGACCGTATGCCATTTTCAAGCCTGCCCTTGCCCCTCCTCTTAAGCCGTGCGACACGCAAGAGGCAAAAAGTGGACCTGGTGCCATGACCCCAGATGCTGAAATTAGAACTACGACTATAGCAAATTCTAGGATTTCTTGCATCTTAAACTAGATACTGGTTCTTGATACGCTGATTAATACGAGAAAATTTTGCAATCGGAATCCATTCTTTCTTTTAAAAAGCTTAAAACCTGTTGCTCGCTGTTGTAATAAAAAAATTCGTCCTTATCTTCTGTAGAGATATTTACACAATATCTATTAGCGTTCTTGTTAAGAAAGATTAGGTTTTCTTTATTTTCAATCCTAATACCTTCATCTAAATCAAGAACGCTGACAAGCTTAGCAAAGTCGTTACTGGATACTTCTTTTTCACGATACATACATTATCCGTACATCGCATCTTTTAGTAATCTGGTTTCTTGATCTGCTTCTTTAATATCATGTTCTGCTTTTTCAGCTTCACGTTGAAGTGATGATATGTCACAGGCAGTACCTGGAACCAGCTTGGCCATGGCCATACAAAGTTGAGCACTTGACTTAAAGTCGGGTACCTTCCCAGCAGTGCTAAATAAGAGGACAACGGCATTCACATTTGATATTGCACCCTCGTTTAGTAACAGTCCGGAGATTCCCGGAACCGTTCCGTGGGAAAGAATCGGAATTCCAGCATCTTTTAGTTTCTTTTTTGCCTCTGGTGTACTTGCAACTCCCATGACATGATCATCATTCTTGTCTGATTTTACCGGTGAGCTACTAACGATTAAAGAACATTTGTGGGATTTTGCCCAGTCTAGCATCGTTCTTGCAGCAGCCCTTTGAAGAGGTTCATGAATCATAAGATAAGACGAAAAAACCGCTACCTTAAGATCATTGTTTACAAATATTCTTGCAGGAAAGTTAGGTGATTCATTGCTTATTATGCTTACAGGAGGAAAATAGTCTGAGTCAAGTACTCCCGCCATCTCAAATTGCGTTGTATGAATCATAGATTGAGTCGCAATCGCACTAGTCATTCCGACGGAGGGGAAACCATCAATTAGATATCCCCCCTCTACATTGATTGGCTTGAGTTCTCTCACGGTTATTTTAGGATCCATATTATCAACAATGTCTTGATGACTATTTTAATAAATCTTGATTGATAGACTTTCAGGAATTCGTTTTTTTAGGGTTAATACTCGCGGTTATGATTTTATTTGGTTACTAAAGATATTGAAAGTGGAAATAAAATGATTCACGGAATCGCTAGAGTTCGTTCAACTACAAGCTTGACACAGATTCTTGCTCAAGGCGGACGCTGAGCTCAATGTTAAAACTGTTTGATCATATTTCTGCTCAAAAAAAAGAATTCGAACCTTCTGAACGTAGGAAGGTGAAAATATTTCTTTGTGGTCCAACACTTTATGATTTTACTCATCTAGGCCATGCACGAATTTTTCTTACGTATGATCTTCTATCTAGACACCTGCAAGAAAAAGGACTTTCCACAGATGTCCTTGTAAACATGACTGATATTAATCAAAATGTCTTTAGCAAAGCAATTGAACAAAAAACACACTACCTTAACCTAACAAAATTCTATTCAGAAGAATTTGCAAAGGACCTTAGTCTCTTGAATATAACCACCATTACCAGACTCGCTCGAACCTCTGATTACGTAAAGGACATGGTAGAAAATATTTCATCTTTGATGAGTCATGGAAATGCGTACTGGGTTAATGGTAACATCTACTTCGATACCTCAAAATCAAGTGATTTTGGTATCCTTTCAAAGCAATCGCCTAGAGACCTCGACCTACATAGATTGGACATTGGGCCAAATAAAAAAAATCATGCTGATTTTTTGCTATGGAATTCTTGGGATGACTTTGGATTCTACTGGCATGAGAAATTTGGAACTGGTGTACCATGGTGGCATATCCAAGACACTACAGTAGCTCTTAAAAATTTCGGCTCCACGTACGACATACACGGCGGAGCTGATGAACTCGTGTTTCCTCATCATGAAGCTCACCTTGCTCAATACAAGACCTTAACGAACACAAAAAACCCAGTAAAATTTTGGATGTACACAAGCTTAGTACTATCAAATGGAGAAAAGATGTCCAAATCTCTTGGAAATATGGTTCTTGCCCGGGATATTATTGGTAAATATAATCACAACCTGCTTCGGCTCTACTTGTTTTCAACCCACTATAGGACAAAAATAGACTACAACGAAGAACACTTAGCTGAGAAAAAACCACTCCTATACAAAATTCACCACGCTTATTTGAAAGCAGGTGAAACAACGTCAGACGATGTTTCTAAATTATGCAGCAATTTTTTTGACTTCTTAGATGACGACTTGGATTCCTCTTTAGCAGTTAATACGCTTGACAAAATATGTAATGTCGTGTTAAATGGAGGCAAAATCAGCAAAGAGGATTTTGATAGACTCACGAGGGTTTTGGGACTTGTCATTAGATGACATGATCCTCAAAATTGAGGAGAATGATTCTGGATTTACAAGTACTTGGGCTAAGGTGACTAGACTTGATTGTGCAGATTTGTTTTCAAATCCTCGTCTTTCTGGCGACCCATTTTTTAACAAGCTCACAAATATCACAAGAATAAGTGAAAAGGTAATAGATCAAGCGGTCTCTATTTTTCAAAATCAAGGGCAGCGCGTGTTTGTCTATGTATTAGATAATCCAAAATTAGAGGATTACCTATCAGAAAAAGGATTTTCCTACTATGACACTCTTCACGTTTTCCGAATTTCAAATGTGTCGTCGGGAGATTTTTCAATAAGAAAAATCTCTAGTAAAGATTCTATGTTGTGGACCGAAATTTTCTGCAGTGCGTATGATTGCGCCGAATGGTCAGAAGAGGTGAACAACATAGTAAAAAATTCGATCTCTCAGGTAAATTACTTTGTAGATTCTGATTACAGCGCATCATGTGTTGCGCTATATGAAAGAAATTCTATTTTAGGCTTGTATTGTCTTGGAACGAAACCTGAAAAAAGAAAAAAGAGACTTGCTAGCTTGCACGTTGATCACGCGCTAAATATTCTAAAACAAAATAGGATGAGGTTCTTGATGCTTGAATCATTTGGTAGAGATAATTTGCTCGAATTTTATTCAAAATTAGGGTTCGAAAAAATTTATGAAAAAAGGATCTTTGCTATCTGAGTCTTGAGAGAAGTGCTGAATATAGAAAGGGTAGGATAGTTGTAGCTTCTGCGTGAATCGTAGTCTGTTTTGCATGTTGAGTAACTTTTCTCCAGGATATAGCTTCTCTTACAAGCGCACCACTCAAACTACCGTCAAATTCTTGCCCTGTTGTTATGTATAGAGCGTAATCTAGCCCATCTCGAAACTGGTTCCACCACAAGGTGTGATGTTTAGATATTCCGCCACCGATCATCAGGGCACCTGATTTTTTAGCTTTGAATATTAATCCAGATAACAAATCACCGTCTGATACGACGTTCAATTTGAAATCTCTATGATTTTGAGTGAAAAGCCAAATCTGACTTCCAACCGCTCCGTCCATGATTCCAGGAACTAAAACAGGTATGTTATTTTTGTAGGCCCAGTATAGAAAGGAATTACCTCCCAAGTTTTTGCCAATTTCATTGGTAATTTCAGCTGTGGACATCTCTTTTTTTCCCTTTTTGTAAGCTCGTTCTAAGATGAATGACATTTTTTTTTCGATGAGTGGACCGTAGGACTCTAACGGTACAAGCACATTTCCAAGTCTGTGAATTTTTTTTGAAGCAAGTTCCTTGTCATCTAGGGTAAACGAACCCTCTTGGTAATTTGAAAAATACCTTGCGATGTCATGATCTAGCGCACCACAGGTAGTTATTACTACATCAAACATTTTGTTTTTCACCATATCCTTGATTACACCCCGAAGACCAGTTGAAACAATAGCTCCTACAAAAGAAAGAAATCTTAAGCATTTTTTGTCTTGAATCATCGATGTAAGTATATCTAGACCATCAGACAGGTTTCTCGACTCGAACCCTCCGGATTTTCCCATTTCGTTGAAAATATTCTGTACACTGGTGTCTTTGTTAATTGATATGTCCTTTACAGGTCTTCCAGGTTTTATCATAGACTGTGGATTGAAGTAGGGTTATAAAATCCACCCCAGCGTCCTAGATGGGTCTTTTAAAATAATAGATAGATTGAATTTGGCTGTATTAATGAAAAATTAAAAGAAATTCCTAAGGTCCGCAAATCGTTCTGCTCTTACCTTTTTGTACTTTCTAAGGTTGAATTTGAGCGACTTTGAGCTTTGTCTAAGCAATTCCATCTTTTTAGGAATCACTATTCCATTTTCCTCATGAAGATCAATTATGACGCTTTTTCCACCAAATTTTCTATTTTCGACGTTGGCTGCAAGTATAGGGATTCTGTTTTCTAAAGCTCGAACCATTGTATATTGGTGCCAAGGCCTAATCCCTCTTTTTACTATCCTACTTGGAGAAAATAGAGCTTCGGCTCCTTTTTGGGTGAGGGACCTTGCGACTTCTGGAAAAACCATATCATAACATATTATCACGCCAAATTTGCAACTTGTCTTAAAAACAATCGTCTTGTATCCTGGCTTAACACGCTTTCTCTCATAGCCAAATAAATGGATCTTTTCCTGCTTACCTACAACATCACCGCTGGGCCCTATAACAGGAGCAAAAATAGACCATCTTTTTGATTTTTTTTCGTAAAACGCACCTGGGATTATGGTCATCGAGAATTCTTTTGCAATTCGCTTGAATTCGTTTAATTCAAAAGCCGAAATTCGGTTGTTCGGAAGCCATTTTTCTGGCAGACACAAAATATCAGTCTCCTTCTGACCCATATTTCTCAGGAGGCGCGAAACTCTGGTGATTCCTTCTTTGTTTGATTTGTACGATGTAGTTTGCACTATTCCTAGTTTTGTCAATCATTACTATTTTCCAGTCTGATTAATTATAGCTGCCTGCATTGTATCACAACAATTGTTTGCCTACTTTGTCAATTAAACTTGTTAGTATTTGCTTATTGAATATTCATAAAGTTCAGTCCGTTGGTACACATTCGTAAGGTTGAGATTTTTGGGTTCAAGTCGTTTGGCTTCAAAAATACTACTATAAATTTTGATCCTGGCTTAGTATCAATTTCTGGACCCAACGGCTCTGGAAAGAGTAACATCCTTGACGCTATCATGTTTGCACTTGGGGAAAATAAGCCAAAAATGATGAGGGTTGACAAGTTACGCTCTCTTATCCACGACATTGAGGGAGGACGTCACGGACCGAAGATAGCCCGCACAACTGTTCATTTTGACAATACCGACAGAAAGATTCCAATCGATTCTAACACGGTTACCATTACTAGGGAGATGGATGACAAAGGGGAAAACATCTATTATTTGAATCAAAAAAAGACACAAAGAAATCATATCCTAGACCTCCTTGAGGTCGCGAATTCCACTATACATCAGTTAAATTCGGTACAGCAGGGTACAGTTACGAGGATTTCGGAATTTTCTCCAGAAGAAAAAAGGGTAGCAATAGAGAATTTAATAGGATTATCATACTTCGATGAAAAAAAGACTGAATCTCTAAAACAGCTTGATGACTCAGACCGCAGGCTCGAGATTGCTTTGGCTAGAATGGACGAAATCAAAAAGCGAATAGACGAACTTGAGGTAGAAAGAAACCTCAAGATGAGATATGATCTCATCGAAAAGGAGCTAGCAAGATTTTCAGCAATTGCTGCCTCAAACAAGATACGTGGCTTGCAAAATGAAAGGCTATCAAAAGAGAGAAATCTGAATGCTATAGCGTCAGATTCGAAGAAACTGGAGGAACAGCGTAACCAGATAAGGAAAGAAATCAAGGAGCTAGATGGTCAAAAGAACAAATTCCTCGCGGAAGCTGACGATTACAACCAAGCTAAAGCTAAACTTGAATCTGAACTAGCAAATGCGAGGGAGCAATATGACAAAGCGGAAAGTGCGATTGCTGCAAATACGCGAAGATTGGAGCAAATTGATTCAAGACTCCCAGAGATCCACACCGAACTTGAATCTTTACAGCAGAGTAAGTTGTCTTTCGAGTCCCAAATAATGGGCATCAAAGATGCTATAAAATCAATAAACGATGAGAAACACAATGTAAATGATGAGCTAACAAAAGTAAATTCAGAAAGAAACAGAGTTCTGCGTGAACAATCACAGACTGCAACAAAGAAAACAGACATAGACAGAAGGATTAAAACACTCTCGACAAAGCTAAACAATGTAAAGCTTTCACTTTCAGAAAATCAATCAGAATTAAACAGCATCATAAGAAAAATAAAGACAAATTCAGAAAGAAGTGAGTCTTTTCTAAAGGATGTAGAAAGATTAGAAAATCTAAGGCAAAAACTTGAACCCATAATATCATATCATAAAGATACAATTAAAGAACTCAAGTTAAGACTATCAAAACGGTCAGAAGCTCGTACACAAATTGAAAAAGACATCGATGATACAGCGTTAATTTTAGAAAAAGCAAGTAAAGCTGCGGCGCAATATGAAGCAAAGATTAGGGTTGTTAAAGAGATTATGCATGAAGACTATTCCATTGCCAAGCTAAAGGAGGATTCCTCAAAACTTGGGATACAGGGCCTAGTCTATGAGATGCTTTCTTGGGACAAACAGTATGAACGTCCAATTCTGGCAGCTGGTTCTGACTGGATAAAGGCTCTCGTCGTGAAGGACTTTGCAACACTGGTTGGTCTTTCAGAATTTGCAAAGCAGCACAAATTGCCTAAGCTGAGAATAATACCCCTTGATGCGATTCCAAACTTTGATCTTTCGCTGCCTAAAGAGCAAGGAGTTGTGGGTTTACTTTCCGACTTTGTAAGATGTAAAAAACAATTGGGCTCTCTCAAAAACTTTATCTTTGGAAGTATAATTTTGGTGGATTCAAGAGAGACCGCGTGTAAGCTTTCGCGTTCAGGATATAGAACAGTCACAACGGATGGACAGTTTTTCGAGGCAAAAACAAATGCGGTTATAGTTGATATCAATTCAAAGATTTCAAATCTCACCAAAATAATCTCTACTAGCACTTCAGTTGATGGCCTAAAGCAGTCACTGGAATTATTAAAGAAATTCATTCAGAAGAAAAAAGCTAGACTCAAAAAAATGGAAGAAGCCACACGGACATTACTAAACTCATTGCACGTATCAGAGAATGGTCTTACCAATTCTGGTCTTTCCTATTCCGAGCTGCAAACGAAGACAGTTTCTATTTCACGCACAAGGAATCAACTCTCTTCACGAATTTTGCAGCTAGAAAGGCAAAAAGAGAGACTCTTAACAGAAGCTCCAAAGCTTGAATCTTACATTTCGTCTCTTGAAGAACGGATTTCCATAATGGAAGAAAATTATGCAGAAGAGGAACAAGCTAGGATTGCAAATTCGCTTTCTAATATTAATGAGAGCAAGTCAGATCTAGAGAGCAAACAATCTTCTATTTCGGCTGAATATAGAGAAAAACAAACTGAATTAGCCAAACTTACAGCCGACGAGAATACACTAAAATCAAAAATAAGAATTCTGAGTGAGGAAAAGTCTACATTTAATCATGAAAAGAATGATATCGAAATAGAGCTCCGAAGACTAATAAAAGAAAAAGAAAATGCAGAGGTACAACTTGTTCCGTTAAGAGAAAAAGAACAGCAACTTATCTCCACATCTGGGACCTCAGTTTCTACTATCAAGGAATTTGATGATAAACTAAAAATCATTAACGATAAAGAACGATCACTTACTTCTGAAATCAATGCTTTCGGGAGGCAGTCTGATTTGCTCTCCCGTGACATTCGCGATTTAACAGAGAGTGAAGATAAGCTGAGGAAAGCACTCACATCATATGGATATGATGAAACGATAGACTCGTTCGATGTGTATTCTATTTTGGAGTCACTAGAAGGTGAAAAAAAGTCCTTAGTTGGTTCTCTAAATACTAGTGCGCCGGACAAGTTCATGGAAACTTCTAATGGCTACCGTTCCATGTCACAGCGTAAAAACGAGCTAGAAGAGGAGCGAAATGCTATAGTCAGGTTCATAGAAGGAATCGACAAGGAAAAACGCCAAACCTTCTTGGAGGCATATGACAAGGTGGACAAGGAGATTCGCGAAGCGTTCAATTTAATGACCGGAGGACAGGCATGGCTTGAGCTTCAAGATGAAGATAATATCTTCTCGTCAGGAATTTCATACCTATTGCAATTTCCAAACAAACCGAAAAGAGAATCCACCTCTATTAGTGGTGGTGAAAAGACCTTAGCTGCGATAGTCTATGTATTGGCTCTACAAAAACTAAAGCCTTCTCCGTTTTATCTTTTCGATGAAATAGATGCGCATCTTGATGGTCCTAACTCGGAAAGACTATCTAAAATAGTTGAACAAAGATCACGCGGAAGCCAGTTTATCATGGTATCCCTGAAAGACACTATGGTTCAAAAGGCTCAGCTTATCTATGGTGTTTATCCAAAAAACGGTGTTTCGCACGTGGTCACCTACAAGGACAAGAGATTACCATCGATTGCAAACTAGTTTCTAGGTTAACAGGAACATGAAAAAAGATATCTGCTGATCTAAAACAAGTCAATACCTATTCTAACTGAACAAAGCATGCTACAGTACGCCCATCATCTACATCCTCAAGAGGAGGTTCTTGCTTACATTTTTCAATAGCATAAGGACACCTAGCACGAAATCTACATCCTTGATACACATCTATGTCGAGTGGTTCGTTAATTCTGATCTTTTTTTCTTTAAATCGATTGGCTGGATCTGGCTCTGAAATCGCGTCAATTAGAGCTTGAGTATAAGGATGCTTTGGATGCAAAAGGACCTTATCGATAGGTCCCGTCTCTACGATTTTACCTAGGTACATGATTGCAATTTTTTGACCAAAATATCTTGCTGTGGACAAATCGTGTGTAATGTAAATATAAGTAATTTCATGTTTATCTCGTAGTTCTTGCATTAATTCTAAGACTTCTGCTCGAATCGAGACATCAAGCATAGAAACAGGTTCATCAGCAATGATTAATTTTGGTTTTAAGACAAGAGCTCTTGCTAAGACTACTCGTTGCCTCTGCCCACCAGAGAGCATATGAGGGTATTTTTTTAAAATTTCCTCTGCCGGTTCAAGCTTTACCTCGTGTAGAGCATCCATTACTCTTTCTCTTCTCTCTTTTGAAGTACCAATCTTGTGGATTTCTAGGGGCTCTAAGATTATGTCTAAAATTCTCATTCTAGGATTTATTGAAGCGTATGGGTCTTGATGGATCATCTGACACTCCATCCTAATTTTTTTCAAGCTCCTCTCGTCATCTCCAATTTCTTCTCCCTCGAAAACAATTTTTCCAGAGTCGGCGCTGATCGCCTTTAGAATAAGCCTGGCAAGAGTGGTTTTTCCTGAACCTGATTCTCCAGCAATCACAAATACATCCCCTTTTTTTATAGAAAGAGAAATCCCGTCGGCAGCCCTGACCACAGATGTTTTCGAGCTAAAAATTCCTTTTTTAATAAAAATTTTTTTCAAGTTTTTTACTGAAAGAATTTCTTCCAACACAAGTAATTACTAAGTAAACTATATCAATGAATGCGTGACATCGAAGCTCATCTAATCCACGAAGCCCACAAAAATTTTATAATATAAAATTTCAAACCAAGTTCTTGAGGAATAAAGCATTACAAAATATTCTTGGATACCAAGAAATTCTTATTGATTCGAAATCTCGTTACTTCAAGCCTGCTGAGGAGGAATATCAGCATAGCTTCGCAGCTGAAATTTCTCACAGCTTGACACAAGATCAAAAATATATTCACCCAAGATTTTTCTACAATAACAAGGGCTCTCAAATTTTTGAGCAAATATGTAAGTTACCAGAATACTACATAACAAAAACTGAAGCTGAAATTTTAAAACAAAAACGACGCGAGTTAATCAAATTCCTTGATGGAAATTACCGACTGGTCGAGCTAGGCAGTGGCTCTTCTGTCAAAACAAGGCGGATTCTGGACGCACTATGTGAAAATCAGGACAAAGTTGAATATTTTCCAATCGACATTTCAAATATAGTAGAAGAGAGCTCTCGTAATCTACGGGAACAATATGACAACTTACACATTACAGCAATTGTAGATAAATATGAAAGAGGCCTAGAATTTATCAGTGCACTCGGCAGCCCAAAAAAACTTGTAGTATTTCTAGGTTCAAGCCTTGGCAATTTTGAGCCTGATGTTAGCATAAAGTTTCTTAAAAAAATATGCTCCAGCATGAACGGAAGTGATTTCTTTTTAATTGGATTAGATTTAATCAAAGAGAAAGAAATCTTAGAATCTGCATACAATGACTCCCAGGGTCTTACAGCTGATTTTAATCTGAATCTTTTGTCACGCATTAACGAAGAACTGAGTGGAGACTTTGATTTATCAAAGTTTGAGCACTACGCATTTTTCAATGAAAACGAAAGTAGAATAGAACTATACTTACGATCTAAGATAGAACAGAAAGTGTTCATAGCCAAAATTTGCCTTACTTTAGAATTTAAGAAGGATGAACTGATTCATACTGAATACTCTTACAAGTATTCAATTCCTCAGATCAAGAAATTGACAAAAGATGCGGGATTTAAAATCGAAAAAATCTGGCAAGATGAAAAGAAGTATTTTGCCTTGGTATTACTTTCTAAAAACTAGATATCTTCGGCACATCTAAAGCCTGAAAACATCCATCTCTCGTTCAATCTAAAGAAATTCCTGTGGCTGTTTCTTATTGAATAAGCGGGTGTAGCAAAGGATCCACCACGAAGCACCTTTTGGTTAGTAAACCACTTGTCATTGTACTCAAAAAATCCTGATTTGAATCTTGGATAGCTAACGAATTCCGAAGATGTCCATTCCCAAACATCTCCTATCATTTGATAACACCCGTAGTGACTTTTTCCTTGTAAGTACGACCCTATCTCAGCACAAGACCAGCTGTATGATTCTAGCAAGTTGGCATGATTTGTTGAAGGAAATTCGTTTCCCCAAGGATAAATCGTCTTTCTCTGTTTTTCTTCATTCCAGGAGGCGGCCTTTTCCCACTCTGCTTCAGTGGGCAATCTTTTTCCTGCCCACTTGCAATATGCGGAAGCTTCATAGAAACTCACATGACACACCGGTTCGTTTGGATTGATCTTTCTTTTTCCTAGAAAATCGTGTTTAATCCATCGCCCATTCTCTTTTTCCCAGTACATGGGAGCTTTCCAGCTGTTATTTTTTACCGCATCCCATCCATCTGACAACCAAAACTTAAAGTCTTCATAACCTCCATCTTCGATGAATTTCACATACTCACCGTTTGTAACGGGGAACGCCTCAATTTTGTAGTCATTCAAGTATACTTTGTGTTCAGGAAGTTCTATATCATAACAAAAATTAGTTCCAGAATAACCTAAATTGTATATCCCGCCCTGAATCCTAACCAATTTCCGTTCTACGGGACTAGCTTTAGGTAGCGGGTTCCTTCTTGCTGGTCTATATCGATCGGCTAGAAGATGCTGAAGATCATAAACCAATAATTCTTGATGTTGACATTCATGGTTGACTCCCATCGTGAATAGAGCAGATACTTCATTACTAATCGGACTGTTTTGAAGAAAATTGTTTACACGATCACTAATTGTATCAAAGTATTCTAATACCTGATCAACTGTCGGTCTTGAGACGATCCCCCTCTTTGCTTTATCGTGCGGTTCTCCAAATTGATGATAGTAAGAATTTAGATATTCTGAAAATTCTCTTGAATAAAATTCATAATTGTTGCTTGCTCTGTTAAGCAAAACTTCGAAAAGCCAACTCACATGACCTATGTGCCATTTTGGAGGGCTCATATAAGGTGCGGTTTGTACTACGTAGTCATCCTTTTCTAATGTCTTTACAAGTTCTAACGTCTGCGCTCTTGTTTTTTTGAATCTTTCAACTATATCACCAGAAAGAGTTTCCTTTGAAAGGGTAGCCACGATATCAAACCCCATGTGGGGATGAAATATTACATTTTCGAATATGCATCCCTAATATCCCCGAGCAAAAATAACGTTTACTTTACTTTGGGATTTACAAAATATACAATTTGAACGCGTGTTTTCGCTATCAAACGGAATTACTCTGATATCCGCTCCTGTTTCTTCCTTTATTTTTTCTTCACATTTCTGGTTTTCACACCAAGGAGCTTTCAAAAACATCCCCTCTTCGAGCTTTGTTTTGAATTGATCATAGTTCGATACTTCAACAGTTCTTTCTTCTAGAATTTTTGTAGCTTTATCAAACAGGTTTTTCTGTATTTCATCTAAGGTTGAAGCTATTCCGACATCTATCGTATCTAATGACATATCCATCTTCTTATGGGTGTCTCGTCTCACCAAAACAATCTTTTGCTTTGCGATATCTTTTGGGCCAATTTCAATTCGCAACGGAACGCCTTTCATCTCCCAATCATTAAATTTGAAACCTGGTGTTAACTCATCTCTTTTATCTATATGAACACGAATTTTTTTTTCTTGTAAGGTGGTTTCAATTTCACCAGCTTTACAGATAACTTCTTTTGCGTCTTCTTTGGAATAGTAAATCGGGACAATTACAACCTGTACAGGAGCTACTTTGGGAGGCAATAACAACCCGCTATTATCTCCATGAACCATTATCATGGCCCCAATTAATCTCCATGAAACCCCCCATGATGTCTGCCAGCCATAATTCTCGATGTTATTCTTGTCTAGAAATTTAACCTCAAAAGGTTTTGAAAAGTTCTGACCTAGATAATGAGAAGTTCCCATCTGTAGAGCTTTACCATCTGGCATAATTGCTTCCATTGTGATAGTGTAAACTGCACCGACGAATTTTTCCTTCTCACTTTTCTTTCCTGTAATTATCGGAATAGCTAACTCTTCTTCGACAGTTTTCTTATAAATTTCCAAAATGTCCATTACTTCTTGTTCGGCTTCTTCTTTAGTAGCGTGGACAGTGTGCCCTTCTTGCCACAAATATTCTGAAGTTCTAAGAAATGGTTTGGTTGCCTTTATTTCTGCCCGAAGAGCACTATTCCAAAAGTTAATCTTTAATGGCAGATCTCGCCAACTTTTTATCCATTTGGAGTAGAGAGAATTTGCAAGTGTTTCAGAAGTGGGGCGTAGTGCTAATCTGTCTCCTATTTCTTTATCTCCCGAATGTGTGACCCAAAACACTTCTGGATTTAATCCTTGAAAGTGAGTCTTTTCTTTAGCAAGTAAAGATTCGGGAATCAGTACTGGCATAAAGCCGTTTTTGTGACCAGCTTTCGTTAGTTTCTCGTCCAAGGAAGACTTGATAGCCTCCCAAATTGAATATCCATACGGTCTCAGAACAATGAAGCCCTTAACGGGCGCGTAATCCGCGAGCTCTCCCTTAATTACGACTTGAGTGTACCACTCACTAAAATTATCATTTTTTGTAACTGTAATACCTATTTCCTTGCTCAATTTATCTTCTCTTAAAAATTTGTACTAATGAGCCTTTTTGTTAGAGAGGATCGCCCTTGCAGAGAACTTTTCCTTTGACCCTACTCTGAAAGTTAGGACAAACAAAACATTGGACAAATCCTATGTCACTCTTGAAAACTGGACAGTCTACTTTTTCTCCCTTCATGCGTTTTAGCATTTTTGGACTGACCCCCTTTAATTTTAATTTGCCTTTTTCATCCATCAATCCAGAAGATTTTAGTTCTTGCTTGACATCCTCGGGAAGCTTGAGGGATTTTTCTGCAACTAAAACTTCTACTTCATATTTGTGCGGAAGTTCATCCATGTATCATATCTCAAGTCATATGATTTATTGATAACGATCCTTGTTGGAAAAACTGCTTAAACTTAATATAATCAGCATTAGGTGTCAAAACCGTAAGGTATTGCTAGCAATTTTTGACGTTGAGGGAGTTCTTCTTGATGCAGAATTTCTTCCCTTGCTTGCAGAGAAAGTCAACAAGCAGGATCAAATCTGGGATATAACAAAAAAAGGAATCCAAGGAGCAATAAATTGGGAAGAAGGACTCAAGGCTCGCATAGAGTTACTCAAAGGGATGAGCTACGAAACGTGTAAGGAGGTAGCCTATTCTCTTCCAATTATGACAGGCGCAAAACAAGCATGTAGCACACTTAAGCAGGCAGGCTGGAAACTGATGGCAATCTCAGGTGGATTTTCGATAATTACGAACAGACTAAAAGAGGAACTGGATTTGGATTTCGTTTTTTCAAATGAGCTCATCTTTAAGGATGGGAAACTTGATGGAGTGAAAATAGACGTAGATTCTGACAAGGCCAGATCAGCTAAAATTAAGATAGATGAGTGGAAACAAGACAAAAAGGACATAGTAGTGGTAGTTGATGGTGCTAACGACATAACTCTTTTTGATGTCTGTGGCTTGGGAATTGCGTTTAGGGCGCAAGATGTTGTGAAAGACTTGGCAACAGTGACTTTAGAACAGAAAAACTTGTCTCTCCTAATAGACATAATCAACAGGCACTATAAGATCAATCTTCAAGTACCAACCGCTGCATAAAGTCAGCAGCATTTTAAAGAATCCCTTACCAAGAAAATCTAATGTCAATAAAGATTCTCCCAGTTGAAATTACAAAGGACGTAGAGGAGGGCGATGACCTGATTGATCTCATTATTTCTTCATCTTCAAAACCAGAAATCTTGGATAGAGACATTCTGATTATAGCTCAAAAAATTATTTCAAAACAGGAAGGGCAAGTCATAAACTTGGATACTGTTGTTCCATCCATTCTTGCGATCGGTATCGCTGCAGAATACGGCAAAGACCCAAGAATTGTTGAAGTCATTCTTTCACAGACAAACCGAATAGTAAGAATGGAAAATGGCGTCATTATAGTAGAGACGATTCATGGATTTACTTGCGCAAATGCTGGAGTAGACGAAAGCAATGTTAAGAACAGTTGTGTTACCTTATTGCCACGCAATCCCGATCAGTCTGCTAACATGTTGAAAAAAAAGATAAAAGAAAGGACTGGAAAGGATGTTGCCGTTATTCTTTCAGATACTTTTGGCAGGCCGTTCAGGATGGGGCAAACAAACGCAGCAATCGGAGCATCGGGAATTTCATTAATACGTGACTATGAGGGGACAAAGGACACCTTTGGTAGGACTCTCAAAGTCACGGCTATTGCAGTCGCCGATGAGCTTTGTTCTGCTGCAGAATTAGTTATGGGCAAAAGTGAAAAATCTCCTGTTGCAATAGTTAGAAATTTCAAATTTGAAACATCTAGTAGTTCAGGGAAGGAACTTGTCAGGCCAAAACCCACCGATTTATTTAGGTAGTCTCAAGCGAATTTTCATTAAATTAATCTTAAAGCATAAGAATTATAACGTAAAATTATGAGCCGAATACTCAGTTGGATATTCTAAAGGCAGAGCTCCATTGTCATAATGAATATTCTAATTCACATGTAGGTGAGCTTGAGCCTTCCTATGATTGCAGTATAACCATTCCACAACAACTTGAGCAGTGCTATAAAATAGGACTCGACGTGTTATTTGTAACAAACCACAATACACTTGATGGATACTCGGCCGTGGTCGAGTACAAAGATAATCATGAGAAACTAAAAAACCTACAAGTTTATCCTGCTGAAGAGATAACCACAAATACGGGCGCACACGTTCTTGCATACGGTATTTCTGAAACAATAAAGCCAAGATTAACTTTAGAGGCAATTCTTGACGAAGTCAAGTCACAAGACGCAGTTTCCTCAGCAGCACATCCCTTTGAAGTTTTCAGTGGTATTCGTGAGAAATCTTCTTTATGTGACATGATTGAAGTGTTCAACAGCGCTAACATAGATATACATTCAAACGTCCGCGCTAAGCAATTTGCCGACAAACACAACATGATACAAGTTGGTGGCAGTGATTCACACTTACTTTCTACTCTTGGAAGGTGTGTGAACACAATCGATTCTG
>JBHIDF010000004.1:0-20617 GCA_046759945.1 Nitrosopumilaceae archaeon | reverse complement strand
GCGAGAAAAATTGGTTGGAGATGAGATGGTTATGAAAATACTTCGCGATGGTAATATCAAAACTTTTGTGTTAACTCTAGAAGAAAGACCAGATTTACTTCAATGACGATATAGTACAAGCATAAATACCTCCACTTTAGGTATGTCATGTGTTGAGCGATCTTGTCTCAAGCCATGAATCATTCAACAAAGTTATCGAAGGGAAAGAAGTTTCAAAAGATGAAGCTTATGAAATTTACAAAGTTTCACAGACAGACCCTTCAGAGCTATTCAGCACTGCACAAATTCTAAGAAATAAATTCAAAGGAAGAACTGTTTCTTTTTCAAAAAAAGTATTTTTTAACTTGATAAATCTTTGCAGAGATACTTGTTCTTACTGCACATACAAATCTGAACCAAGAGAGTCAAAGTTATCCATGCTGTCAAAAGAAGACGTTGCCAACCTTGCACGACTTGGAAAAAAACAGAAATGCACAGAAGCGTTATTTGTTACCGGGGAAAGACCAGAGCAAAAATACGAGACGGCCAAAAAATGGCTACATTACAATGGTTTCAAAAGCACAGCCGAATATTTGGCACATACGTCAGAAATTGCCTTGAAAGAGGGACTTTTCCCACATACGAACGCGGGCAATCTTACTAAGCCAGAAATGAGGGACCTCAAGAAGACAAATGTTAGCTTGGGATTGATGCTTGAGAATGTAAGTGAGCGCCTTTGTGAAGAAGGAATGCCTCACCAACATGCACCAAGTAAGAACCCAAAGGCCAGACTAGAAGTTTTAGAAAATGCTGGCGAGCTTGGAATTCCCATAACTACCGGTCTCTTGATTGGTATAGGTGAGACACCTTATGAAATAATTGATTCAATATTTGCCATAAAACAGATTCACAAGAAATTTGGCCACATACAAGAAATCATTTTGCAGAACTTCCAACCGAAGGAGGATACTTTCATGAGCTCTTTTCCACCTCCAGAAGAACAATATTTTAAAAAAATTGTTGCTCTTGCTAGAATAATAGTCCCTGAAATGAATATACAGATTCCTCCTAACCTTTCCTCAAACTCTTATGCGAGTTTTCTTTCAGTTGGAATAAACGATTGGGGAGGAATTTCCCCAATTACGCCCGACTACGTAAATCCAGAATATCCTTGGCCCTCCATAGAAAAAGTAGAAAAAAATTCAGAAGGCGCAGGTTTTGAATTTGAAGCAAGATTTCCAGTATATCCAGAGTTCATGTCGTTTGTAAATTCTAGTCTACTATCGAAAATGTCCGAAATTAGTGACGAACGAAAGTTTGTAAAAAAGGAATATTGGAAATGAGCGTACAATCATCATCATTTGATTTTCTTCTAAGACAAGCTGACCCCCTCATAGCGCAGAGCCTAGAAAGAGCTCTTTCTGAAAAGGAAGTTAGTGTAGAAGAAGCAACCAGATTTTTTTATGCAAAAGGAATTTCATTTCATCTAATTGGTATGGTAGCAGATGAACTAAGAAGAAGAAGGGTTGGTGACATGGTAACTTTCGTTGTAAATAGAAACATCAATTTCACAAATGTCTGCATCAAACGATGCGGTTTTTGTGCTTTCAGCAGAGATTTTAGAGAGGAAGAAGGCTATTTCCTACCTATAGAAGAGATAGTCCGACGTGCCAAAGAAGCTAGCGCATATGGAGCTACCGAGGTCTGTATCCAAGCAGGACTTCCACCTGATATGGAAAAAAATACCTACGAAAGAATCTGTCGAGCAATAAAAAAAGAAATTCCCCATATACACATCCATGGATTTTCACCTGAAGAGGTTCTTTATGGTGCCACAAGATCAAACATTCCTATAAGGGAGTACCTAGCAAGACTCAAAGAAGCTGGGGTTGATTCGCTTCCAGGAACAGCTGCAGAAATTTTAGATCAAAAAATGCGTGACAAAATTTCACCTGGAAGAATTAGCGTCAAAGATTGGATAAGCGTAATTAAAACTGCCCACATGATGGGTATCCCCTCTACATCAACTATAATGTTTGGTCATATAGAAACTCCAGAGGACCGAGCAAAACACATTGCATTACTCCGAGAAATACAAAAAGAGACAAGAGGTTTTACAGAATTTGTTCCACTCGATTTCATATACTCGGAAGCTCCGATGTACAAACACAAGCTTCATGAGGGAATAAGGCAGGGTGCAAACGGAAATGATGTGTTATTGACACATGCAGTAGCAAGAATAATGTTAAACAATTTCATTAACAATATCCAAATGTCTTGGGTAAAAGAAGGTGAAAAAATGTCGCAGCTTTTGCTTCACTGGGGAGCAAATGATTTCGGTGGAACCTTGATAAACGAAAGTATTTCTACTGCAGCAGGGGCTAAGAATGGTCAACTTTTGCGGCCAAAAGACATCAAACATCTTGCACGGGAAATTGGTAGGATTCCTGCCCAAAGAAATACTCTGTACGAGATACTACGAGTATATGATTCTGCGGATGACGAAAAAGATGCACTAGATCAAGTACAAGACACATCACAATTTGGCTCCTATTTTGAGCTGATAAAGGTGGACAAGTATAGGTTCAAGAGAAATAGGAGACATTAGTTGTCAATTTGTGAAGCTGTTCTTTCCCATGCCAAAAAATTACAAATTGATGAATGTGAAGCATTTCTAGCAAAAAGAAAGATAATAACAGTTCGAATCACCGATTCAGAGATTGCTGAAGTAAAACAAAATCAAGAGGAAATGCTGGCTGTTAGAGTGATTAATGAAAAAAGAATTTCATCTGCACAAACTAATAATTTTGACAACCCCAATCAATCAGTAGAGGCTGCGTTAAGATCATCATCCTTAATGAGGCCAAAAAGTTACTGGAAGTCATTACCGCAGCCCACAGCATCCACAAAAAATCTTAATGATCTTTATGATCAAAGGCTAAATGACATTTCTGGCTCGCGTGCCTCCGATATTGCACAAACCATGATCAATTCAGCATCTAATGAAAATGAAGTTACAATTTCAGGCTCTCTGAATGTAGTATCAGAAGAGATTGAGATAGCAAACAGTAACGGATTACAGTTGTCAGACAGGGCCACATACATAGCAGGAAGCATAAATGCAGAGTCTAACGTTGGTAGCGCTCCTGTTAGTGGTATAGGACAAGGAAGTGCAAGGACACTTGATGGTTTTTCTGCAGAATCGATAGGTGAACAAGCAGTTGACATGTGTATAAACTCAATAAATCCACAAAAGTGTGATCAAGAAACCTATGCTGTTATATTTGAGCCATATGCAATCGGCGAAATGCTTGCATTCGTTTTTGCTTCAAACTTTAATCTCAAGACATACTCAGAAAAGAGAAGTTGTTTCATAGATAAAATTGGCAAAGAAATAGCAGTACAAGATTTCAGTTTGATTGATGATCCCCACTCTCCACAAGGAATAGGAAGCAAACTCTTTGATGACGAAGGAGTACCAACAGAGACAAGACCCCTCATAGATTCTGGTGTGTTTGCAAATACGTATTCAGATTCATTTCATGCATTCAAAGAAGGGAGAGAATCTTCTGGTAACGCTAGCCGAGCTGGCTCTCCGATGGGAAGAGCCGCAGAGCCGATACCTTTTCCGTCTCCACATAACCTAAGAGTTTCTGGAAAGGAAATTTCAAAGGATGAAATCATAAAGGATACAAAAAAGGGTCTTCTCGTTGGAAGACTTTGGTACACTTATGCTGTGAATCCTATACGTGGTGATTTTTCATGTACTGCAAGAAGTGGAATTAGAATCATAGGAAATGGAGAAATCAAATCTCCTGCAAAGTCTGTACGCATCATTCACAATTTACCCATATTGTTACAAAATGTCTCGGCCATAGGTAACGATGTTAAAAACGTCCTACAATGGAATTCTCTTCCCTCTATAACCCCGTCCGTAAGGGTAGAAGGCGTAAAGGTAGTTCCTATAAATTGAGAATTCAAATATTAAATCAGAAAAAATAGAGTTCCAAGGTAGACAAAAAATGCAGTTGCAAGGGCAATTCCCTCTTTTTTACTTAATGCAGTAAATCTCATTAGAAGTATTAGTCCGAAGCTAAATCCTATCATTATCCAGTAATCAGTAAATATGGATGGGTTTACTGCGATGCCTGTCATAACAGACGTAATGCCTAAAATCATTAGAATATTGTAGATGTTGCTGCCTATGATGTTTCCGAAACCAATGTCCTTGTGCCCCTTCCTTATCGCTATCACGGAAGTAACTAGCTCTGGCAATGATGTGCCAATTGCTATTATTGTAATACCTATGACTCTCTCAGAAACACCAAAGCTCTCTGCCACAATGACAGCATTATCTACTGTAAAGATGGCACCGAAATAAAGTAAAACAATACCTATTATCAGTAATGCAATATGATATGAAAAACTTTTTTGACCTTCAATTTTAGTTTGATTCGAACCAGCGGAATCACGTTCCTTTTTGGCTTTTTTATACACGAAATAGGTAAACGCACTCAATCCACCAAGCAAAATCATTCCATCTATTCGTGAAAGTTCCCCGTCAAGCGATATAAGAACTAGAAAGAATGCTACTACAATCATTATTAGAATCTCCCTTCTGAGGGTGAAAGTCTTTTTCAACATGAGAGGAATCATTATGGCAGATACGGCGATAACAAGGCCGATGTTGGCAATGTTACTTCCAACTACATTACCTAACAACAAATCTGCATGAGATTCAGCTGCTGCAATGCCTGCAGCTAACTCTGGTGTGGAAGTGCCATATGCAACAACGGTCAACCCAATAACTAATTGACTTATTCGTAATTTCTTGGCTATACCAGCTCCACCAGTAACCAGCCAATTACCACCAAAACAGAGCATTGCTAGACCAACGAGGGTTAGGAAAACGTTTAATGCAATTTCTAGCATACACTGTGAGTTGCTCGATTATTGTTTAAAGGCACGGATAAATTACGGTAAACGTGAGTAAAACAAATTTTGACTGCTGACTTGGTTGATCTGTCTTGTACCTGATTCTAAAGGTTCAGATTTGGAAATTTGATCGAATCAAAAAATTCGTCGGTTAAAGGACGACTAAATATTTTCAGTTGAAGCTTTCCACGTAAAATCTTTTTATTTTATAATCCGGTAGTAGTTTAGGGTAGTAATCAACTAAGAGAAAACGCTGATGGTCCTATACATGGTCAGTGGGCGTTGATCTAAGGATTGAGTCTGGTTCTTAGAAGATTGCTATCCAATTCCTAATCCTTTGTGCGTCTTTGCATTTAGAGCAACCAGAATAGATGCCTTGTCATCTAAAAAAAACACTCTCATAGCTCAAAAAAAATTCAAGTTAAGTTTAATAAAGTAATGTACCGTACTGATACGGTAATATGAAGGCAAGATTAACCTATATTCCTATTGAGGTGGCAGACAGGTTTGAGGACTTTATCATCTCAAGAGACGAAGAAGTTTTAGATGCGGTCAAAGCAAGAGCACGTGACTACAGCACACTTTCCCTTCTGAAACTTCTATATCAGCTTAGATGCAATTCTATGACTTTCTCCGAGCTTTATCTCAGATCAAAGATCAGGATGAAAAAATCATTTCTGAATTACTTGCATCTTTGTGTGAACTACAATTTTGTCAACAGGAGAATTGCCGGATCAAACGTGATCTATTCTATAACCGACAAAGGACGAACTATGTTGGATCTGTTTTTACAAAAGAGTAGCTGAAACGGACATAATTGTCTAGTTAAAAAAAACTAACTTACCATTATAGTAACACAATACATGATTTTTTCGAAGAATGCAGGACAATGGCTTCCCTGAAGCCCAAGTATACGAGATCAAGAAAACAAAACTCAAGAGTCCCATAATATTTGCTGGATTCGTTGGAGCTGGTCTGGCCGGCCCCTTAGCTATTGGTTACATGATTGAAAAGTTAAAAATGCAAGAAATCGGATATATGAGATCAAAATATCTTCCCCCCTCAACCGTATTTATTCAAGGAAGGCTAAGACATCCCTTTCGTTTCTACGCAAACAAAGAAGGAACTATTTGTGCAGTTATTTGTGAAATTACTTTGAGGATGGAAGGTCTTTACACAATTGCTTCTAAAATACTTGATTGGGCAGAAGAAAAAGGGTCTAATGAAATAGTGATACTGGACGGTGTTGCTAGTGAAGAAGACCATGATCATAAAGCTTTCTGTGCAGCAGAAGAAGATCTTTGTAAGGTAATGTCGGATAGAGACATCAAGATGATTCCTCAAGGGTTCATTACAGGAATCCCAGGAGGAATACTAAACGAATGTTTGATCCGTGCTATACAGGGAGTAACGCTGCTAGTGAGAGCAAATTCAAAAAAACCTGACCCTTTAGCTGCCGCGACCCTCGTAGACGCGGTGAATAAATCTTATGAGACAAATATTGATACGTCTGACTTGAGAAAGCAGAGGGACCAGATAGGTCAGGACTTTAAAGAATTATCCGAAAAATATGCTGAAGCACGAAAAATTGACTCTGATATGTACATGTGACCCTTTTGCACTTATCTAAGAATGCGAATTCTTTAATTCACGTCTCGAGAAGTTTGAATCAATGCCACTTACTTACAAGGAAGCAGGGGTAGACATCAAAAAAATAAGACGAAGTCAGACCACCATAAACAAATTAGTTGCATCAACTCATAGACTTCAAAAAAAAGTAAAGATTGCTGCAGGATTTGGTCATTACGCGACTGTTGTAGAAATTCCTGGTAGAAAACTTTTAGCTTCACATACTGATGGAGTGGGAACCAAAGTTATCATCTCTCAACTCATGAAAAAATATGACACCATAGGCATCGATTGTGTCGCCATGAATGTCAACGACATAATCTGCGTTGGTGCCACTCCGATATCATTTGTCGATTACATAGCTGCAAACAAAAATGATGAAGATATCCTTAAAAAAATCGTACAAGGTTTAGTGAAAGGTGCTAGAAAAGCAAGTGTTCCAATAGTGGGTGGCGAAACTGCAATAATGCCTGACGTAATATCAGGGAAACGTTTTGCGTTCGATCTTGCTGGTATGGTAGTTGGCTTGTTAACTAAAAAACAGATGACGCTAGGTAACAAGATAAAGCATAGAGACATTATAATCGGTGTAGAGAGTACCGGACTTCACTCAAATGGTTATTCCTTAGCAAGAAAAGTCCTGCTTTCAAAATATTCACTACTAGATAGGATTAAAGGCATCGGGAGACTTGGAGATGTTCTCTTGACTCCTACTCAGGTCTACGTAAAACCTGTGCTCAAAGCGCTTGAGGAATGCAAAGTACATGGTCTGGCGCACATTACTGGTGGTTCTTTTACCAAGCTTTTGCGGCTCAAAAATACTGGCTACCTGCTGGACGAAATGCCAACGCCACCCTTGATTTTCCAAATGATAGAATACGAGGGGGTACGCAGGCTAGAGATGTACAAAACCTTCAACATGGGCATTGGATTCTGTGTCATAGCTCCTAAAAATGAAGAGGGGAGGATAAATTCAATATTCAAAAAATATGGACTGAAAAGCAAACGAGTCGGACAGATAATAGAAAAGAAAGGAGTTTTTGTAAATTCTCTAAAACTTGCATAATGAAACGAATAATTTTGTTTAATTTCACAACCAATAATCGCCTTATATTGCCTCACTTATGACCTAAAGAGGTCAAAACGTATTTGGAAAGGCATTTTGTCATAGCAATAATCGCGCTTGTAGGCCTAGTCGCGATGTTATTCACATTACCGGATTTCATTGGACTAGAACTAACACTTGAAATGATGTTGACCTTGTCAGTCTTGCTTGGCATATATGTGATTTTAATTACTGAGATACTTCATAGGACAACGCTTGCACTTTTTGGAGCGCTCCTAATTATCATTATTCTGATATTCACTGGATTAATTCCAGTACATGATAGTGTTAGCTTCGTAATAGGTTCTATTGATTTCAACACAATTGGCTTACTTTTGGGAATGATGATAATTGTTGGAATACTAAGTGAGACGGGAATCTTTCAATACATTGGGATAAAGGCAGCAAAACTGTCCAAGGGAAATGTTTGGAAGCTAATGATACTGTTTTCAATTCTAACTGCAGTTGGCTCTGCATTTTTGGACAACGTAACTATGGTTCTTCTTATTGTTCCAGTTACAATCTCTGTTTCAAAAATTTTGAACATTAATCCAATCTCTCTTATTCTTGCTGAAATTTTTGCATCAAATGTAGGTGGTGCCGCTACACTCATTGGTGATCCTCCTAATATTATGATTGGTTCAGCCGCAGGAATTTCGTTTTTAGAGTTTGCTTACCACATGGCGCCCGAAGTTTTAATCACATTTGGACTCTCGTTCATAATTATCAAATTCATGTTTAGAAAGGACCTCAAGCAAAAGCCTGAGCATTTGGATAAACTTCAAGAAATTGATGAAAGTAAGGAAATTAAAGATGGAACACTTCTCAAAAAAAGTGTAGCAGTTCTTTTTGCAGTAATAGCATTGTTTATCTTTCATGGATTTTTAGAAATTGAAGTATCAATTATCGCCCTAGCTGGAGCTGCAGTTCTTTTGCTGATTTCAAAAATGCAGCCAGTGAAAGTATTTACTCATGTTGAATGGCCGACTTTACTTTTTTTCGCAGGATTATTTGTTCTTGTTTCTGGTGTTGAATTAACTGGTGCTCTTGAAATACTTGCCAATCAAGCAGTAGAAACAACTGGAGGTAACTTTGAAGCTACGGCAGTCTTAATCATCTGGTCATCAGCCTTTGCCTCTGCTTTTGTGGATAATATTCCATATACAGCTACGATGATTCCAATTATTGAAAACATTTCAGAAAACCCCAATATTGCAAGTTCGTTATCAAGATATACTTACAATCCTCTATGGTATGCCTTAGCGATTGGTGCAGATTTTGGAGGAAACGGCACGCTAATTGGCGCAAGTGCAAATCTCGTTGCCATTGCCGTTGCAGAAAGGCACGGCTATCGCATGTTCTTTAGAGGTTTTCTTGTAAAAGGACTTCCCTTTATGATCATTACAGTGGCAATTGCCACCGGCGTGTTTTATCTTAGAATTATTTTTAATTTTTAAAAATTTTTGTCGGGCATTGAGTTCTTAAAAGTCTTAAATTCAGCTAATGATCAGATGCTTTAATGAGTTCGGGAGACCGAGGATTAAAAACAAAACAAGAATTGTTAGATGAATATGAAAAAGATTACCTGGCAAGATTAGAAGAAAAAGAAAAAGAACCAGAAGATTTACAGAATATAATTTTACAATTTGCAAAAGAAGTTAAAGTACATGAGACAAAAGATTACATTGGTATTTGTGTAGTTTGTACCAAAAGAGTAGATCGTGGTGAAATGGTCTATAAGAATAATCACCTCTTCCATCCCGATTGTTTTGACCAACATGGTGATGAATATCAAGCAACAACGAATTTGATGAATGAAGGAAAAAGAGCTAAAGTTGATTTAATTTATTTAAAAAATCTGAAGGTAAGAATTTCAGATCAAGATTCTAGTAAAAACCCAACTTCTGCACCAAAGAAAAAATCTACTAAAAGAAAAAGGCCCTCAAGAAAAAAGAAAAGACGAGTTAAAAGTAGAAGAACTAAAACAAAAAAAAGGTCAAAGAAAAAAATCAAAAGAAGAAAAGCTAAGAAAAGAAAAACATCTACTAAAAAGAGAAGAATTTTACGAAAACGCCACCATGGACTAAGACCGAAAAGAAGAACAGCTAGACGTAAAGTTAGGCGAAAGCCTTCTAAGAAAAGAAAAGCAAAAAGACGAAGGTAATTTCTAAAAAATTTTAAAGAATTTATGGCAGAATCCTACCATCAAATTAATGCCAGAGTTAGAAACCCCATTTTTCAGAGCTTGTTGTGAAATATCTCAGAATCTATTAACTGTTCCAATACCAACAAAAAAAGAGGTTAAAGCTGAGATAAAAAAAATTTGTGCAAAATATTCACTAGAACGCATACCTAAAAATCATGAAATTTTAGCCATGGTAAAGGGCTCTGATTTTTCAAAATTACAGAAAGTTCTTCTCAAAAAACCAGTTAAAACAGCATCAGGGATTGCAGTTGTTGCCCTTATGCCAAAACCATATGCTTGTCCTCATGGTAGGTGTACTTATTGTCCAGGCGGAATTGAATTTAATACACCAAACAGTTACACTGGAAAAGAACCATCTACCATTAACGCCCTTGAAAACAAATATGAGCCAAAAAATCAAATTTTAACAAAACTTGAAAAGCTATTTGCTTACGGTCATGAATCATCAAAATTAGAACTCGTTATTGTAGGTGGAACTTTTCTTTTCATGCCAAAAAACTATCAGATAAATTTTATTAAATCATGTTTTGATGCATTAAATGGTTTTGATTCAAATTCATTAAAAGAAGCCAAAACAAATAACGAAAAAGCTGAGATAAGAAATGTTGGTTTTACAATTGAAACAAAACCTGATTATTGTAAAGAACAGCACGTAGATGCAATGCTTGACTATGGAGTGACTAGAGTTGAAATTGGTGTTCAGAGCTTACAAGAAAGAGTATATCGAATTGTGAATAGAGGGCATGATTTTAATGATGTTGTTCAATCTTTTCAAATTTCAAAGGACGCTGGTTACAAAATTGTTGCACATATGATGCCAGGTCTTCCCACCATGACACCAAATGAAGATATTGAAGACTTTAAACGATTGTTTGAAGATCCGCGTCTAAAACCTGATATGTTGAAAATTTATCCATCACTTGTTATAGAAAATACTCCACTTTACGACGATTACAAATCAGGAAAATATGCCCCATATTCTTTTGAAGAAATGGTCAAAGTTTTAACAGAAATAAAAAAAATGGTTCCACGCTATGTCAGAATAATGAGAATACAACGAGAAATTGCACCATCAGAGATAGTGGCTGGCCCAAAATCAGGAAATCTCCGTCAAATTGTTCTTAAAAATTTGAAAAATAATGGACTATCCTGTAAATGTATTAGATGCAGGGAGATAGGGTTGTCAGGAAAGAATCTTCATTCTGACTTGAAGTTGAACCGAGAAGATTATTTTTCATCTGAAGGAGATGAAGTATTCCTTTCGTACGATGATTCAAATGATTGGATTTATGGATTTTTGAGGCTGAGAAATCCTAGCTCAAAAGCGCATAGAAGCGAGATATCTGAAAAAACTTGCATTGTTCGTGAATTACATGTTTATGGAAAATCGTTAAAAATTGGAGAAAGAAGTAACTCAAGCATTCAACATTTAGGTTTAGGAAAAAATTTGATTAAAGAGGCTGAGAAAATTTCAAATGAGGGGTTTGATGCAAACAAGCTTTTAGTTATTAGTGCAGTGGGTACAAGAGAATATTATCGAAAATTAGGGTACTCATTGGAGGGTCCTTATATGGCAAAAAAACTTGCTTGATGAGGATAGCTAAATGTCTGACCAAAATGTTATTGGCAAAGGTACTTGGATCGATAAACTAGCTTTTGAGTTAGTTGAACGAGAAAAATCAATTGGCAGAAATCTAGATTTGATCCGCGTAGAAAGTGGATTGGGTGCATCAGGTATTCCCCACATTGGAAGTTTAGGCGATGCTGTAAGAGCTTTTGGTGTAAAGCTAGCTATTGAAAATTTTGGTTACAAATCTGAGCTTATTGCATATTCTGATGATTTGGATGGCTTAAGAAAAATTCCAGAAGGGTTTCCAGATTCATTAAATGAGTATTTAGGAAAACGAGTTTCATCTATTCCGGATCCATTTGATTGTCATGATTCTTTTGGGATGCATATGAGCAGCCTTTTACTGGAAGGACTTGATGAATTAGGAATTAAATATGATTTTAGACGAGCTAAAGATACTTATGAAAAGGGGCTTTTAACAGATCAAATTCACACGATTCTCCTCAATAGTAAAAAAATTGGTGATAAGATTTCAGAACTTACAGGACAAAAAAAATATCAAAATGTTTTACCTTACTTTACAGTTTGTGAAAAGTGTGACAAACTGTACACAACTGAATCTTTTGAATATCTTTCAGAGGAAAAGAAAGTAAAGTATCGATGTCAAGATGCTACAATTGGCTCAAATGTTGTAAAAGGATGTGGGCATGAAGGAGAGTCAGACATTACAAAAGGCATTGGTAAACTAGCCTGGAAAGTGGAATTTGCTGCCAGATGGAAGGCATTTGATGTACGATTTGAAGCCTATGGCAAAGACATTATGGATTCTGTAAAGATTAATGATTGGGTTGCAGATGAGATTTTGAAATATCCCCATCCTCACCATGTGAAATACGAAATGTTCTTAGATAAAGGTGGAAAAAAGATTTCAAAATCATTAGGAAATGTTCTAACATCACAAAAGTGGTTAAAATATGGAACCCCAGAATCTTTACTGCTAATACTTTATAAAAGAATTACAGGAGCACGTGAAGTAGGATTTGATGACATTCCTTCTTTGATGGACGAATACAATGAATTGGAAAATATCTACTTTGGTAAAGTAAAGTTAGATAACAAAGCAAAGGAAACAAAATCAAAAGGACTCTATGAATATGTCAATCTTCTAAATCCACCAAAAAGTCCCAATCCTCATGCTAGTTATAGATTGTTAATAGAGCTTGCAAATATCTTCAAAGAAGAAAGAAACGAACGTGTAATGAAAAAACTTCTAGAGTATGGAGTAATAAAAAATCCTGATCCTGAAATTGATAAATGGATAACCTTAGCTGGAAACTATGCAGATGACTTTGATCAGGGTGAGAAAGTTGAGTTACAACTTGATGAAGTTACAAAGAAAGCTGTTAGACAATTAGCAGATGTACTTGATTCAGAAAAACCAAGTGAAGATCTGCAAAACGCAATTTATCAAATTGCAAAGACAAATAAAATACTTCCAAAAGATTTCTTCAAGACACTTTACCAGATTATTCTTGGTACCACTAGAGGCCCAAAAATTGGGCCTTTTATTGAAGACATTGGAAGAAAAAAGGTTGCAAAAACCCTTTCAAGTTACATTAATTGAGTTGCCATGGCACATAATGAACACAATAAGCCACGCAGAAGTGGAGGATTTTTTCTTATAATTTTTGGAGCTTTGCTTTTCATTCTTGTCCCAACATATCTGAAAGATTCTCCTGAATTAGGAATTGCGGCAATAGTTTTTGGATTTATTGTAGGAGGTTTAGGATTTTATCTAAATTTTATACGAGGGAGAAAGAAGATTGGTTAGGACAAATAATCAATTTGAGTAATTATCCAGAGTGAGCAAATTGGACTGGCTTCATAGAAAAAAGGATGAAGAAGAACGCTCAAAAGAAGAAGAAATAGTTACGGATGTTAAAACTGAGGAAAAACCCAGTGAGCAAAACAATGAGGAGCTTAATAATCTACAAAGTGAAATTAAAGCTCAAAAAGAACATTTAGAATCAATTTCAAAAAAACTTGCAGATGTAAAAATAGAGTATGATGAAGCTGTTGGAAACCTTATGTCTCTGAAAAAAGAACTGATTCAAAAAAAAAGTGAAATAAAGTCTTTAAAAGCTGAACATAAAGAAATTTTATTAAAAATCAATCCATCTAGATCTCAGTCAATTTTAGATGATATCCAAAACAAACAAAAAATTTCTGAAAAAGAAAATTCTACCCTTGCTGAGATTGTATCTAAAATTGAAAAAAATAAGAAAGAACTTGATGAGCTTAGAGCAAAACAATCAGCCACACAAGCTACACTTAGTCAGTTCAAGGCAAAACAAAAAGAAACTGAATATCAACTTCAAAAAACTGATTCTAAGTTAAAAGAGGCAAAATTAGAATTAGAAAACATTGAAACAAAAAAACAAAAAATTGTAGATGAAATAAAGGGAGCAGAAAAAGATAAAACAGTTACAAGCAAAAAATTAAACATTCAAGAAGTTGATTCAAAGCATGTTGTTGAAGCTGCCAGCTCAGTTATTGCATCAATGCATACTAAATTAAACATTGCTGAAAAAGAACTTGAAGCAATAAAAAAACTATTAGAAAAAGAAAGAAATGAACATCAAAAAACAAAAAAGCAGTTGGATGGTTTAAAATTTAAAAATGAAACTTTGTAGTATTATAATGAAAGATAATGTTTTTTCCATTTTTCTTTGATTTCTTTTTCAGAATACCCTAAATCATATAGTGGAGATATAATTTCCCTGATAGTTTCAATCTCAACCTTTACAACTGCATTGATCTTATTTTTGATTCCTTTTTCTTTATAGTCTGCTACGATTTTTAAAAATTCATTATTATCCCTCAAAATTTCTGATTTTCCCTTGAAACGATATCCTTTACGAGTAAAAGGATCTACAACATTGATTTCCACAAATGGATTTTTTTGTAGATTGAACATGGTTTGTGGAGATTTGATATCAGCAAAAACAATATGATTCTCATTCCACGCTAAAATTGTTCCCTTTGGTGAAACATTAGGAGTGCCATCAGGTGAAACAGTTGCTACAAAGCCTAACTTTTGTTGTTCAAGGAAATTCTTAATTTCGTTTGAAATTGTTTTCATTCTTTTGAATAAATCTAAGATCTTAATTAAAACTGATCTTTATTTTTTTGTGAAGGGAAAATGTTACCGCATAAGCTCAGCCATGTAACCATGAAAAAAGAAAAATGCTATTCCTCCACCGATGATTCCCACCCAAATAGCCACAGTTTTGATCTTTGCCAACAGGATAAAGTAATTTGAATGGTTAAAAAACGATCATGATAATTTATTTAAAATACTAAAATTCAAATTCATACATGTCAAACAGCTTGGATTTTTACTGTACATTTTGCGGTAGAGATTTTGGTGAAAATCTAATTAGACTTGCAAAGCATATGAAAAAACATGATCCCCAACGAAATTAGATACATATTTTCTAATCCATATGATAATAATTCATAAAAGAATTCTAATTTCTTCAAAGTTGTGAAATGTTACAATGAAGAGGATGGCTGCTATCACGACCAGGCAGCTCATTACGAAGGCAAAGCCCACTGTTTGGTAAAGGGTTGCAAATGTAGAAGATTTCATGCAGAATTGGTGCGCTAAAAAAGTATAATCTAAAGAATTTTGAAACGAGTATAATGTTTGGATTTAACTTGATTATTGAGCCAATAGTCATTCTGATAAGTGTAAAAATTAATCCTGAAACTCGTCATGTTAGGCTAAGCTGAAGTAAATCTAAAAAAGGTTCATTTTTTATCTTAACCAATGGTTGTAGACATCATCAGCACTATTTCCAAAGTTGGTAAATGGTCTGCAAACCGAGCACTGGGAAGACGACGACCATTAATTGGAGTTTTTAGCTTGACTCATTATTGTAATTTTTATTGTCCTATGTGTCCATTTGGTGATTCGGATAAGGAAGGACAACTCAAATTAGCAAAAAGTAATGACCTTAGCACTGAGCAATGGAAGGAAATCTTTGATAAGGTCTCAAAATACTGCATTTGGACTATTGTAGAAGGTGGAGAACCTACCAGTCGTCCGGACTTTATGGAGTTGGTACGATATCTCTATGGATTAAAGCTTCCAATTACTTTGATTACAAACTGCTCGTTGTTGCATCAGATTGACCTCGATGAGCTAAAAAGATATATCCAGTTTATCACCTGCAGCATTGATTCAGTTTTTGAAGAACCATATTGTAAAGTTCGTGGAGTTTCTCCTGATGTTTTTCAAAAAGTTATGGACAATCTACAATTACTAAACAAACACCGGGTTCCTCATTACTTTAATAGTGTAATTACAAAATTCAATACAGAAGAGTTTGTAACACAAAGTTACTTTGAAAAGGCAGCACAGTTGGGAGTAAACTCTGTTTCACTCACCTTTGTTGAGGATAGATCTGATGTCAACTTTTCACTGTTACCTGAGAGGAAGACGATGGCAAAGATTTGTGAAAGTGTGCTTGAACACATTAAAAGTCAAAAGTATCCAAAACTAATGATTCCGCATCAGTATTTTGAACAAATAATTGAACATGGTAGAGGTGTGTTTGATGAGTGTGGTGTTTGGAAAAGCATTTTTGTGAATGACAACGGTACTGTAATGGTTCCCTGCTGGAAGTACAATAGCCAAGAACACATCTACAGTCTACTCGAAAAGAGTGTAGATGAGATTTGGAGTGCTCCACAATGGGAGATTGCAAAAACGTGCCATGATTGCGAAGTATTAGGATGTATATGGTATTCCTCTCAACCTGTTACAACATTTGCTCAAAATTACATGAGGGGGCTATCAAAGATGATAAGCCAACAAAAACCTGAGATTGCTGAAGCAATTACTAACTAAAGCGGGCTCGAAGGGTACTGTTGCAATAATGTACTATTTTTGGACTCTTCCAGTCTAATTTAGAATAAAAACCATAATATGAAAATTAAAAGAATCAGTTAAAAAAATAGAAGTGTAATGGATGATACTACAGTACAATTAATTATGATTATTTTGATTATTGCATCTGTAGGAATTTTTGTTGGAATAAGAATCTGGATAGCTTTTAGAAAGTGAACGGACCCAAAGGGACTAGGATACTAACGTGCCCTTACAAAAGTTCCAGTCTAGAGGGACTAGGTACGTTATTTGGTCTTATTTTGGACCCATTTGAGAAACGGTGATAGTTACAAGACAACTTTACTATCTATTTTTGATTTAAGTTCAGATATTTTGTTCTGCTTAATCTGGTAAACAAAATCTTCCATTTCTTTTTCTAATTCATCGATTACCTGCCATTCATTTTCAAAGGTCATTTTGCCATACTTGCCATCGTTATGAATTATAACAGCTTCGGGTAGACGCTCTCTTGAATACCCAACAGAACTTTCTTTGGCAACAAGTGTTACATACAAAATGGTTCTAAATGCTTGGGTTACCAATTCGTTCACCTCTTTACTAAAATCATAAACTTGACTAAAAAATGCCTTTACAAATGGGTATCCTGAACCAATAGAAAAATAGTCATTAATTTCATCTTCAACCCCCTCTGGATCTATGTGATGCAAATGTAGTATTCCATCACTAGGCCTTCTTATGCCAATTAATAATTCCAAAGGTTCGCTTACATCTTTAGACTGTGAATTTATTTTCTTTACTAAGGATTTACAATCATCAATAAAACTCTCTTCTGAATATACGTGAGGTAGCTCAATCTCAGCAACATCAAAATCCAGATCCTTACATTCAAATTTTTCTGAGTCATGAGCCAATCTTAGACTTGTTGCAGCACACAGTTCTATAGCATGAACGTGTTTGATAGCCTGTTGTCTAGTCAAACCAGTCTTTAACAATTCTTGCACATTGAGAATTCTAATTTGTGCAATCCTGTTTGTTACAACCTCTGGTATTTTTCTATTGAACTCGTTGAACAAGTTGACATATCCTGCTGCTCCAACTATAAAGGGAGTATTTTCAAGCGGAGTTAGTATTTTTGATTCAAAAGAGGCTTCTCCTGTCTCCATATCCATGATTTTTGTATCAGATACTAAGGCTATTCCTTCACGACACTTGAAACCTATAATTAAAGTCATAATCAAATTCTTGTCTATTTAACGATCATTACTGGAATCTTTGAATTATGTACTACATAGCTTGAAGTACTTCCTAAGAAAAATTCTTTGATTGACTGCAATCCTCTTGATCCAATCACTATCAAATCAAAATCATTTTTTCCTGCAAAAGATACTATGGTGTTTCCCTCGTGTCCATACTCTAATATGTCAATGAATTCTATATCATTTTTCTTACATTGAGTTTTAGCCTTTCTCATGAAGCTCTGATATTGTTTTTTAAGAGAGCCCTTTAGAAAATTTCTAATAATTGCAAGTTCTGATGGATTATTTTGAATGACGAAAAATCCAGTAATTTTAGAATCAGTTTGCCTAGCAAGGAAAATAGCTTTGTTTAGGGCACGAAAGGAATTTTTTGAACCGTCAAGAGGAACCAGAATTTTTTTGATCTTCTGAATTGCCATTAATGTCTTAATCTTACCAAGATTCTACTTAAATCAATTCAAGATTTTCAAGTTTGATTCCACTTTTAAAGATTAAATTCAATATTTTTTAAACTCATTTTTAAAATCATTTGTGATAATCAACAAGTATACTATTACATGACATTTAAGAAAAAATAATGTAATGACTGATAAGATGATCATCAAAGCCGAAAGAAAAATTCTAACCGTTGCCGAAGCAAATTCAAAGGATGTTGGTAGAAGAATTGCTCGAATAGATCCTGTGGTACAAGAGTTGTTTGGGCTTACCAGTGGAGATGCTATAGAGATATCATCAGAAAGAAAAAAGGCCAATGTCTTAAACTGGTATGGATTTCCAGAGGATAAAGGAAGTGGTCTGATAAGAATTGATGGCTATATACGCAACCAACTGAATGTTGGCATTAACGACAGGGTTGAAATAAAAAAGATTGAGGTAAACGATGCTCAAAATATTACACTTAGGCCAACAGAACCTTTACGAATCATTGATGCAAGCAAGTATTTGTCAAATTTGCTTGAAGGATTTATAGTTACTAAAGGAGACATTATTCCACTATCTATAATGGGTCAGAGAATAGACTTTGTTGTATGGTCAACTAATCCATCTGGCCCAGTTATTGTCACAAAATCTACCAGAATAATTGTATCTGAGAAAATTGCGAAAGATTTCTCTGGTGAGGGTTTTCCGACTGTCACGTATGAAGATATTGGAGGTTTGAAAGAGGCGGTCACAAAGGTAAGGGAAATGATCGATCTCCCACTTCGGCATCCTGAATTGTTCAAACGAATGGGAGTCAAAGCACCAAGGGGTGTTCTCTTGCAGGGACCTCCGGGGACTGGCAAAACGTTGTTGGCCAAAGCAATAGCAAATGAGACTAGCGCAAATTTCTATTCGATTGGAGGTCCTGAGATTATGAGTAAGTATTATGGTGAAAGTGAAGCACGGCTTCGAGGCATCTTTCAAGAAGCCGAGCAGAATGCACCTTCAATAATTTTTATCGATGAATTAGATGCCATAGCACCGAAAAGGGAGAACGTCATTGGTGAGGTGGAAAGACGAGTGGTGGCACAGTTACTATATTTGATGGATGGACTTACTTCAAGGGGAACAGTTGTTGTAATTGCTGCAACAAATAGAGTAAATGATATCGATCCTGCACTCAGAAGAACTGGAAGATTTGACAGAGAAATAGAGATAGGAATCCCAGATAGGGACGGGCGCAAAGAGATCCTGTACATTCACACACGAGGAATGCCATTGACAAAAAATGTAAATCTTGACAGGATTGCTGACATTTCTCATGGTTTCGTGGGTTCTGATCTTCAAGCACTTGCAAAGGAAGCTGCAATGCGAGCTTTACGACGTGTACTTCCTCAAATTGATCTTTCTGCTGAGAGTATTCCGATTGAGGTTTTGAAAAAGATTCAGGTGAACATGGATGACTTTACTAATGTTCTAAATGAGATGGAGCCTTCTGCCATGAGAGAGGTTTTCGTAGAAATACCAAATGTACATTGGAAAGATATCGGCGGATTGCGAGAGTTAAAGCAGGAGCTAAGGGAGGCAGTAGAATGGCCACTCAAATATAGATCTGTGTTTGCTTATGCTAACGCAAATCCTCCAAAGGGCATCTTTCTTTATGGGCCCCCAGGGACTGGCAAAACGTTGGTTGCAAAGGCTGTTGCAAATGAAAGTGAATCAAATTTCATCAGTATCAAAGGACCAGAACTCCTATCAAAGTGGGTAGGCGAATCAGAAAAAGGTGTAAGGGAGATATTCAGAAAAGCCAGACAAGCAGCACCATGTATTGTTTTTTTTGACGAAATTGACGCTATTGCCCCCGTTAGAGGAAGTGATTCTGGAGATTCGAAGGTTACTGAAAGAATGATAAGCCAGTTGTTGACAGAGCTTGACGGTTTAGAAGTTTTAAAAGATGTTGTGGTGATTGCGGCAAGCAACAGACCTGACATTGTGGATCCAGCATTGCTTAGATCTGGCAGATTTGATAGACATCTCTATGTTCCCCCACCAGATCGTGATTCAAGAATTCAAATAATTAAAATGCATACCAAGAATATTCCTATGGCTGAGGACGTTAATATTGAACACTTGGCAGATATAACAGAAAATTACACGGGCGCAGACATTGCATCATTTATCTCTACTGCGGTGATGGTTGCTATTCGTCAACATATCTTCAAATATGAAGATCCAGTTGAAGCTGAAAAACATGTAAAGGAATTGAAGGTGAATATGCAGCAAATTGAGGATGCCATGAAAAAGACACGACCCCTATCAAAGCAAGAAACTGAATGGTATAAACGGATTGAAGAAAAGTTTGGTAAACCTAGTCTTTCAGAAATCGGTGTGAGTGCCATAACATGATGTTAAGCTCATTCATGTCGGTGTGATAAAGAAATACCGTTGATTCTTAAAAATGAGAAACTTATAGAACTCTATAAGGTACTTACAGAAAATCATAACGAAAATCAACGGGCCCGAAGGGATTTGAACCCCCGACCTAACGCTCCGCAAGCGTTCGCACTATCCATGCTATGCAACGAGCCCAATAGGATGGATT
>JBHIDF010000003.1:0-22259 GCA_046759945.1 Nitrosopumilaceae archaeon | reverse complement strand
TAGAGGGTGTTGGGACAGTCTTAAAGGTTGAAAGGAATACAAAAAACAGAAGCGCCATCAAGATGACACTGGATCTAAAGAAATATTCCAAAGGTCTAAAAATTGGGCAAAGTGTTGCAATAAACGGTGTATGTCTTTCTGTCACAAATATTTTAAAAAATAAATGTAGTTTCGAAATGATTGATGAGACCATAAAGAAAACTGATCTTGGAAACTTGATATCTGGTGATAAGGTCAACATTGAACGCAGCTTAAAGATTGGTGACAGAATAGAAGGACACTTTGTTCTCGGTCACGTTGATGGAGTTGGTACCATAATAAAAATAGAAAAAAGGCCAAAGGAAGTAAAAATTTGGATCGAATTACCAAGAAATTTGGCAAAATACGTTGTAAAAAAAGGATCAATTGCTATTGATGGAATCAGTCTAACTCTTGTTGACGTGATAAAAAACAAAATTTCTACTTGTATAATTCCGCAGACAATGAAAGTTACAAGTTTAGGAGCAAAGAAAGTTGGTGACAAAGTTAATATTGAAACCGACATACTTGGAAAATACGTTTTAGCTCAAGGCTAGTTTTCTACCATTTTAATGGTAATTACAACTTTTGTAGTAAGCTTTATAATCAAACGGCGTAACAATTTTTCGTTGACACTTACAGATGCAATTTCGTCGCTTAAAAGAGGAGAATTCATCTTGCTACATGACGCAAGATCTAGAGAAAACGAAGTTGACATGGTTGTTGCAGCACAATTTGTTACCCCTGCACATGTCGCGCGAATGCGACAATATGCGGGAGGATTGATTTGTCTTGCAATTAATAATTCATTTGCACACCGCTTAGGTCTACGTTACATGCATGATATACTCTCTAATACAGAAGACTTTGATATCGAATCAAAAAATATGATAATAGGAAGAGCCCCCTACGGGGACCGTCCTTCCTTTTCAATTTCAATAAATCATGTTCATACCTATACCGGTGTAACAGACAGGGATAGAGCATTGACAATCAAGGAAGTGGCTAATCTATTCAATGAAACACGTCAAAACCAAAAACAAAAATTCATTTCCTCATTCATCACACCGGGACACGTTCACATGTTAATTGCATCCGACGGTCTTTTGTCAAGAAGACTAGGTCACACAGAAATGTCTGTATATTTGATGGAACTTGCTAAACTGAGTCCAGTTTCGGTGATTTGTGAAATGCTAGATTCTGAGACCTATACTGCATTATCAGTACAAAAGGCCAAGAAGTATGCAAAAGAAAACGCCATTTCATTTCTAGATGGCAACGAACTTTTGCAATTTTCTAAGGTGCACTAGTTTTGAATATTGCAATAGTGGTTGCGGAGTTTAATCAGAAAATAACATCAAGAATGTTGGACGTTGCACTAGAAAAGGCAAAGATGCTAAAATTACACGTAAAACATGTCTGCAGAGTACCTGGCGTCTTTGATATGCCACTCGTAATCGATTCTTTATTACAAAAAAAATACATTGAAGCTGTCATAACGCTTGGCGCCGTTATCAAAGGCCAGACTAGACATGATGAGCTGATTGCTAATATTAGCGCACGAGCGATTAGTGATCTTGCGATAAAATATCAAAAACCGGTTACTTTAGGGATTAGTGGGCCAGGCATGCAGGAAAGGCATGCGCATGCGCGTATCAGACCTGTTGCAGAGCGAGCAGTAGAAGCAGCTGTGAAGATATCAGAACAATTGAGAAAGATTAGATAAATGGTTCAACTCACGATTATCAGGATTATCGGGTCTAGGATATGCTGATAAAAAATGTCAGCATTTTGTATGGCAATGATCTAGAGTACGTCCCTTCTACCGATATACGTGTATCAGGCCAATACTTTCAGAAGATCGGCTATCGTCTGAAATCAAGTCCGATGGAAGAATGTTATGATTGCGAAGGACTCCTTATGATACCAGGTTTCGTAAATGCTCATACACACATTGGTGATTCTTTAGCAAAGGACATCGGTTCAGAATTTGGAGCCGAGCAGAGGGTTCACCCTATATCAGGTCTAAAACAGAGAATTCTGAGCTATTCAAAACCCTCACATCTTGTTAATTTTATGAGAAATTCCTGTGTTTCCATGATTCGCAAAGGAATAACGACGTTTGTTGATTTTAGGGAGGGGGGTACCGACGGGATCAAACTATTACGAAAAGCTCTAAAAGATCTTCCTATCAGAGCAGTAATACTCGGTAGATTAGAGTATTATCAAGACAGAGGGATGGTCAAGAAAAATACTCCGTTACCAAAGTCTAAAAAGACTGAGCTAGAACAGCTTTTAAGAAAATGTGACGGACTTGGTGTAAGTGGGCCTAATGAAAACAGCGATTCAGTACTAAGGTATTATTCGAAATTCAAAAAAATAAGAGCGATTCATTCAGCCGAAATGATAGAAAGCTGTAAAATCTCAAAAAAATTAACCGGCAAAACAGAAACCCAGCGATCTTTACTTCTTAAGCCTGATTTTCTTGTCCATATGACCCATGCATCGAAGAAAGATTTACAGTATGCCGCAAAAAACAAAATCAGCATCGTCGTTTGTCCAAGAGCAAATGCGACACTTGCAGAGGGAATACCTAACGTCCCTTTGATGATGAGAACAAGATGCAACGTAGTAGTGGGAACCGATAACGTTATGATAAATTCACCTGACATGTTTCGAGAGTTGGATTATCTCTGGAAGGTTTCCATGGGAATGCAAAGGAAAGAACTATCTCCAAAGTCTATTCTCAAAATGGCTACTACAAACGCCGCTGAATTGTTGCATAATAAAAAGGTGGGAGTTATTCGGACCGGAGCTTTTGCTGATTGTATCCTTATAGACAAGTACGGAATAGATGTCGAACCAATGCACAACCCTTATGCTTCAATTGTACACCGTGCTTCTCAAAATGAAGTAAAGGCAGTAATGATTGGAGGCAAAATAGTCCATGGCAAGGTTTAGACCGTACGTGATTCTCAGTGCAGCGATAAGCCTAGACGGTAAAATAGCCACAAAAAGCGGTGACTCACAACTTTCGTCGAAATCAGATACTCAGAGAGTACATGAGCTAAGGTCGCGAGTGGACGCTATTCTTGTCGGTAGAAGGACTATTTCTGTAGATAACCCTTTATTGACAGTAAAATACTCCAAGGGGAGAAATCCGATACGAGTGATTTTAGATTCAAAAGGCACAATAAAGTCAAGCTCAAAAATTCTAAAAACGTGCAATGAGGTTCCTACGATTATAGCCGTCTCAGAAAAAATTTCTAAAACTAATCTTACTCGACTTCTCAAATACTCAGTTGAAGTAATAAAATGTGGCAAAAAAAGAGTAAATTTGAAACAGTTGTTCAGAATTCTCCACAAGAAACGCATAAAAAAAATTCTGGTTGAAGGAGGAGGAACAACAAACTGGTCTTTGATTAAAGAGGGAATGGTTGATGAAGTTATAGTTACAGTCACACCGTTTATCTTAGGGGGGAATGACGCGATTTCATTGGTAGGGGGAGCGGGTTTTGATAGGATCTCAAAGTCATGTTCTCTAAAGCTAAAGAAAACTTCAAGAAGGAATAATGAAATCGTACTTCACTATGCTACCTAGTGCTTTAGGTCGTCGCTGAGTTGTTTAACCTTGTATTGTAGTGCCTTCTTCAACTTGTCGTTTTTCTTTAGATTTACAATTTTCCCACACGTAGGACATTTGAAAAATTCTTCTAGCGCTTCCTGAAATGTGAGTTTCCTGCAGTCTTTATTGCCACAATGATAAAAGTCGGATGAATTTTCGTAGTCTAGCCTTTGTTGCAATCTTTCAGCAATTTTCTTCTTCTGGTTTTGTATAAAATTTTCAACCTCATCCCTTCTTGTACGCCATCTATACACAAACCATCCTTTTCTTTCGTCTTTTACTCTAATTCCTGTGATTAGCGCTTTTCCAAAAAGGTCGTATAGCACTTTTCTTACCATATTGATTCGAAGGCCCGTAGAGCTTGCTATCTCCTCATCGGTAGCGTCTTGGGTTTTCAAAAGTGATCTGGCAACTTTGAGGTACTCATCACCACCAATCATTGCCGATATTTTTACAAAAGGATCTTCATAGTTGCCGCACAACACTATTGCTGGTCAAGATTCTATATTTATTCAATTGTTTTCCTAACTACTTTCTTCCCCTTTTTTGTGGGAATTATCTTACGCTGAGCGGCATCATATTTGATTTGAAACTGCTTGCCTCCTTGTACCCTGTCGAGTAAAATTGCCAAAGCGCTAACTTCAGAATGAGGTTGGTTCCCGATTGCTACGTTATAATCGGCTAAATTGTAGATTTCTTTAGGAACTTTTTCTGCACCAATCACTATAAGGATTTTTTTCTCTTTTTCTATACGGTCAGTAATCGTGTTGATGTTCTCTCCATACATAGTGAGATGAACAATTTTGAAAGACTCATTCTTTTTTGACTTGAGAATTTTTTTCCAGCCGTCGATGAATTCTATTCCGAAATTTCCTCCCCAAACTTTATTTACTTTAGTAATCGTGTTCTCAATCTCAGGATTAACTTCGTTCATAAATATCTTCGATGCGCCAAACGCTCTAGATACGAGAGCTACATGCGTAGTTACTCTATCGTCACGTACTACTCGCTGACCAATTCTAAGTACTTCAATCCTCATAACTTATTTCGAATTTCACTTGGTTAGGCTTTTTTTCTACTACAATTGTCTGATCTTTCAAAGCTGCACTCAAAAATTCTTTTAACTGTGTAATGTTTTGGCTTTTTAAAGCAGATATGGGAAGCCACTTTTTACTTTCGCTTATACCTATAATGTCCACTTTTTCCAAAATTTCATGTGGAGGTATCAGATCTGATTTATTCAATGCATAAATGATCTTTTTTTGCTCTACGCCTAGATCAGCAAGTGTCTTTACGCAACTTTTGAATTTCTTTTTTAGCTCAAGCGGTGGATCACTTGCATCAATTACAAGTACAACAGCGTCAGCATACGTTAGTTCCTCAAGTGTTGACTTGAAAGCTTCTATCATGTATGCTGGTAGCTTGCTGATGAATCCCACAGTGTCTGAGATTAAAACATCTCCTTCTACAATCCTGAATTTTC
The DNA here is from genome assembly GCA_046759945.1 of Nitrosopumilaceae archaeon. Taxonomy (GTDB): domain Archaea; phylum Thermoproteota; class Nitrososphaeria; order Nitrososphaerales; family Nitrosopumilaceae; genus JAEHKU01. The sequence continues at coordinate 17,133 of JBHIDF010000003.1, read as the reverse complement.
TTGTTGTTGTTGAAAGTGTAGTAAAAAGTTCCGGACCCTCCCTTCGGTCTTCGCCTGTTAATGAATTGAATAGTGCAGTTTTGCCAGCAGATGTGTATCCTGCCAAAGATATCATTTTGAAATCCATTCTTTTTCTTGCTTGTCTGTGAAGAGCTCTCTGTTTACCTGCCTTTGCTAGTTTTGCTTTGACACTATACGTTCTATGCTTGATATCGTTGTAGTAAACGTCGACTTCGAATTTTCCAATTCCCATAAATCCTGGTTGTTCGCCCCTTTTTGCTAAGCGAACTTTTTCTTTTGCTCGTGACATTTCATATCGCAGCTGAGCGAGCTTTACTTGCAACTTAGATTCCCTCGTAGTAGCTCTGCGTTCAAATATTTGCAGGATCAACGCTTCTCGATCCAAAATATTTGTCTTTAGCTTGGAAGCAAGATTATAGTTCTGAATTGGTTTAAGAATTTCATCAAAGATTATGACAGCTGGTCTTGTTTGATTTACTTTTTCGATTAATTCTTTGACTTTACCCTCTCCTAGTCCAAATTTTGGGTGATTCAGATATTTTTGTTTGATTATGCTAAAAATATCATATCCTGCTGACTCAGAGAGAGAAAGAGACTCTTTTACTGAATCTTGTTCGTCATGCGTCACAAGAATTGCCGGATCTCTCATAATATTATAAACCAATACTTCTGCTTTATTTTCTTAGGATTTTTTCTATAGTCATATTAAGTACTATCTCCGAAATATCACTTGCGTATTCAGAGATCCTCCGTATATTCTCAATTATTCTTCTGACACGATAAATTTCTTCGTCATCTTTTGATGACTTGATACTTTCAAGAACCCTTTTCTCATATTTTGCGATGTTGACTGTCTTTTGTATTGTAAGCTCAGCCTGATTAAAATTCTTCTTGAAGAGTGCTAAGCAAGCCTCATCCATAACAGATATGGCAAACTCACTCATCTCATTAATCTTTGTAATCACTTCTTTTTTAATTGGTTTTTTAAATTCCAAAAGATCCTTTGCTATTGCGACTGCATGATCCCCCGTCCTCTCAATGTTTTTTACAATAATCCTGTATCCAAGACAACTTCTTTGGTTATTAAAGCCCATTTCTTTCAGCATATGCTCATTTTGAATTGCAATTTTGAGCTGTCGTATCATGTAAAAACCAAATCTGTCTACTTCATCATCGCTATTTATCACCTCTTTAGCAACGTCAAAGTTTGCTTCTCTTTGAGCAAGTAATGCATCATTTAGCATAGATTTCGCAAGATGAAGCATTCTTTTGAAAGCTCCATCCATTGAAAGTTCGAACAAATTTACAAGTACTTGGATGGTCATTCCACCAGTGGAATCCGCTATTATTTCAGTTCCCATTAGCACTTTCCTTACTGCATTCTTTACTGCAATCCTCTGTGATGGTTTTAACCTACCAGTCTTTGGTTTCACGTTAATGGTACTGAATCCTAGAAAGTAAAGCGAAACTAGTTTTCGTGTTATTGTCGGCGCGTCATCATCATGTTCTATTTCAAATGTTGCAAATTCACCATGAATTGTTTTAGAATGAAGTTTGGACGGTACAATTTGTAGTGACGATGTTCCTTGCCGCGTAACTACAATTTGATCACCCTGTTTCAACCCAAGATCAACAATCCATTGTTTAGGTAGTGAGATAATGTACGAAGATTTACCGGTAAACTGTAGTTTTCTTGTTTCCTCCTTATTTTCCATATATAATGGATTTCTAACCTAATCTATATAGTTAATCTCATTTTATATATAGTGGTACGCTAGACTAAAAATATTAGAATCAACGGTGTAATGGGAAGAGATGGATTCTGTCATTAAATTAAGACATACCATTGATGCCTTATTTGGCAATGGTGTTTCAAGATACCTTCCGAAGGATATTAGATTTGAATTTTCTAAGAAAAATGGAAGAATACGTCACGTCTATGAAGGCGATAAACTGCTCTGTACTTTAAGAATTGATGGTGGCCTTGCCATAACCCCTTATTTTGCACAGATTTTATTAAAAAGTAAAAAATTTAGAGAAAACTGCCTTGAAGCAGACGAAGACTCGAAGCCTTTCGTTGAAAAAGGAAATTCTGTTTTTTGCAACCACGTAACATGGTGTGGTAAGAACATCCTGATTAATTCCGATGTCCCAGTTCTCTACAAGGATAAAGTAATTGCAGTTGGTAGAGCAGTCCTTTCATCACCTATGATCGTATCACAAGAACGAGGTGTCGCAGTTAAAATCAGAGATAGTTTAAAAAATCAGAACCGAACAGGGTGATTATACATGATGCGCGGCGGAAATCGGCAAATGCGGAGAATGTTGGACAAGATGGGTCTAGATATGAAAGATATCTCTAATGTCCAAGAAGTAATAATCAAGACTGACAAAAAAGAGATAATAATTGTAAAACCATCTGTCACTGAAATGAAAGGAAAAGACAACTCTATTTTCCAAGTAATAGCAGATAGTTATGAGGAAAAGGAGCTTGAAAAACCTGTTTTTAGTGAAGAGGATATCATGTTGGTAGCTCAGCAGGCTGGGGTTTCAAAAGAAGCGGCAAACAACGCACTTGTTGAAGCAAACGGAGACCTAGCTCGGGCTATTTTGCTGCTCTCTACGAAGTGAATGATTTAATTATTGGATTTTGTGGGACAATTTCGAATGTCTGAAACCTCAGTTTCTAAGGTTGAGGGAATAATAAAATCACTATCGGAGCTAGAAGATAACATAGACTCTCTCAACGGAAAAGTGGAAGATATGAAGAAAAAACTTCAGACAAGGACACAAAATGAAATTAAGAATTTACGAGAAAAGGTAGTAGAAATGGCAAGTAAAGAGGCAGAATCTATAATATCTGCAGCACGAGAACAAGCAAAAGAAGAATCCAGAAAGATTCAGAGTGAAGGAGAAAAGACTCTTGATGAAATCAAGAACAAAATAGATAGCAAATTTGATGAAGCCGTAGATCATGTAGTTTTTTCTGTACTAAACCCTTAAATTTTACTTGCCCAGATGTCAAGTATAGCACATCTAAAACAAAATCAAATTGTTGTTGCTACTGTCTATGGAAGGCCTTACTTCAAATTCATAAAAATACTGAAATTGCTACATCTGAAATACGATTCTTTACTACCTGCGCAAATAAAAAATTCAGAAAGCCGATTGGTTCTTACAACGACTAAAGAGGCACGAAAAATCTCAAGTAATCTTTTTTTATATGATGATGCGTTTGATCAGGATCTTACCGTCATAAAGGGCTTGATTGTCGAAAAGCTACAATTAGATTCTTCTGAAAATGAACTTATAATAGGAATAGATCCTGGTGAACGGATAGGACTCTCCGTCGTTTATTTTCAGAAGGAAATACAAAGGTCAATTTTCGTTTCAGTTGAGGAACTTATAGAACACGTAGTGAAGATCCTCGCAGGCTTAAAAGCAAATAAAAAAATCGTCAAGATAGGTAATGGAAACATGAAGACTGCTCGTCAGATAGTTAATCTTTTGAATTTGAAATTTTGTTCACATTTTGAATTGGAATTTGTAGACGAGCATAAGACTTCGCCGAAAATAAGAAATTATAACAAAAGAGGCAAGCGTGATATGCTGTCAGCAAGGTACATAACGCAAAGAGATGGATATCGTCACCTTGTTTTGCCTCTGTCACGGACGGGATAACTTGGATTTGAAAACCTGCCATAGATATGTTAATAGTTAACCCTTGTCGATTTTGGGAAAATGAGCCAGTCTTATAAAAACTAAAAAACATAAATATTTATACACCTTTTTTTGTTTTTTCTGAAAACTATGGGATGGTTCAGAGATTACTATGAAATTTTTTTAAAAAATTATTTGATTAATTATAGAAAATATTGATCGATCCTTAAATATTTGTGATTACTATAGGAACTTGTAAAGTGAACAGAAGATGACATGCAAGGGAATATGTACTAGATACAAAGCGCAAAAACCAGTGGGTACTGGACGTTATGCTTCCGGCCAAAGAAGATGTCAGATTTGTGAGATCTTCATAAAATGGGAAGGACTCTGGTGTCCATGCTGTGGATATAGGTTAAGAACCAAACCAAGAAATCTCAAGTACAAGGCAAAACTTCGTGCTAGAGTAGAAGCTGGTTCTAAAGAAGAACCGATAGCAATAAAGGCGTAATTAAACGTCTTTAGTTGTTAATGTCTAGTCCCGGTTATAAGAAAAAAACCGTGGAAGTAGACGGAAGAAAATTTCAGATTCAGCTACTCACTTTTGAGAATGGAAATTTTATTTCTATTACGGAGGGAACGGAAAAAATAGGAGCTATGGTAGTTTCGATTGGTTATGGTCCAAGTACCAGCACAACCACTGTCATTCCAGCAAAATCTGATTCGCTTTTTTTAAGAATGGTTTCTGAGAGAATCGCCTCAACAGCGAAGGGGATTTCCATAACTTCTCTAAATACGCAAAAAAATCTTGGAGTAAATACCGTTAAGGTTCTAATGAAGACAATAATGGAGATTGTATCTTAATGGAAGCTGACCTGCGAACCTATTTGGCTCAAATTGCCAAGTCAGATGATTTAGCTGTCATAAAGAAAAAGGTTTCAACCAAATATGATGTAGCTGCAATAACTGCAAAGCTCGATCGTTCGAAAGCTGCTCTGTTTGAAAATGTAAAAGAAAGCAAATTCAGAATAGTAACAAACCTTGTTGGGACAAAATCCAGATTTGCAAGAGCTGTTGGGGCAACGGCGTCAACCATTAATGATAAGATAATTAGTTCTATTAAGAAGGCAACAAAACCAAGAATTGTAACTAAGGGCAAATTTATGGAGAACAGATCAAAGAATCTTTCTCTTCTACCTATAGTGACACATTTTGATAAAGAACCTGGTCCCTTCATCACATCCTCCGTTGTCTATACAGAAAATCAGGAAACAAAAAGCCAAAATTCTTCGTTTCACCGATTACTACCTCTTGATAAAAAGCATTTTTCCATTAGAATGGTAGAGGGTAGACATCTTCACAAGTCCTTCATCTATGCCAAAGAACATGGTGAAGATCTAAAAGTTGCTATAACGGTAGGAGTCCACCCAGCAATATCTATTGCAGGTGCATATCAGGCTGAATGGGGTAAAGATGAGATTGAAATCGCAAACTCGATTCTAGGAAAAAAACTCACCCTGACAAAATGCCCCTATTCTGGTATGTATGTTCCCTCGAAAGCTGAAATCGTAATGGAGGGACGTATACTAAAGGACAAAACCTACAAAGAATGGATGGTCGAAATGCTGAGAACATATGATTTTAAAAGAAAACAACCAGTTTTTGAGCTAGAATCATTATACTATCGAGACAATCCGGTATTCCATGATATCCTTTCAGGTTATTCAGAACATAGGCTCCTTATGGGACTGCCAATAGAGGCAAAGCTTAACAGAAATGTAAAACGTGACGTTCCACAAACAATGCAGGTAGTGCTAACAGATGGAGGCTGCAACTGGCTTCATGCAGTCGTGCAGATTTCTAAGAAAAATAATAGTGACCCAAAGAAAGCAATTAAATCTGCATTTGCAACACATCGTTCATTAAAATCTGTAGTAATAGTTGATGACGATATAGATCCTCATGATCCTGTTGCTGTTGAATATGCTATGGCTACTAGGTTTCAAGCAGACAAAGATCTTATTGTAATAAAAAAAGTAAGAGGTTCCAGTTTAGATCCATCGAGTGATCAAAAGAATTTGCTTACAGCGAAGATGGGAATAGATGCTACACAATCGTTTTCGAAACCTAGAGAAGTATTTGAGATTGCAAAAGTACCGAAAGAGGATAAAATATCCTTGAAAGACTATGTAAGTTAAAGACTATAAGGCGGAGTCAATCATCAAGGCGATGAATAAAATTGCTAGATAAGGACTTGAGAACTTGAACAAGGTCCACGATGCTTTTTCTGATGGTTTTGTTAATACCCAGATACTAAGTGCTAGCATTAGCAATCCAGTACCTATTGCGGTGTACAGATAGACTTCATGAAATAGATTGTTTCCTGACTCATCTGTCATGAAAAATGGAACCACACTAAAGAGGACCATCATGAGGGTAGTACCGGCGATTACTCTTACTGATGTTTTTTCAGACTGTACAGCTGTTAGCATAGGCACATTTGCTTTGTTATAATCCTCTTTGAAATGTAATGTGAGTGCCCAAATATGCATTGGAATCCATACGAACACCAATCCTGCCATTACCAAGCCCAAATCCCATAGTCCTGTTGTGGTTACAGCGGCATATCCTATCATCACAGGAGCCCCTCCTGAAAATCCTCCTAGAATAATGTTAGTTCTGCTTCTTCGTTTTAGTACAAGACTATAAACTAGGATATTATCGGCTAATCCAAAGACCATGAATATTCCCACCCACAAATTGATAGAAAATGCACAAACAAGAGATATTCCAACTAGAATGAATCCAAAATTTCTAGCCTTCTCAGGAGGGTAGATTCTTCTACTTGGGATAGGTCTATCTTTAGTCCTCTCCATTATCGCATCTATATCTCGGTCATGATAGTTCGTCAGTGTATTTGCAGCTGCGGAGCCCGCAACAACACCACCTAACATTAAGATCCAAGTCAGCGGGGAAATTTCAATCTCGTAAAGATTTGAGGCCGTAAGTGCCGCGCCGAATGTGGTAAAGACTAGCAAGTACCAAATTTTTGGCTTGGTTACTTCATAGTAAACTTTGAACCTAGAACTGGTTTTACTTGTTAACACGAATTTTCCTCTTTTTTGCTCAACTTTATAGGGTATTTATAAGTTGAATGAAGCAAATCATTTCCGTGGTTTGTAGGGCATAGGTTTAGTCCTTCTCTTCATTTCTATGAAGCTTTCAGAACTTACCAACCCCTGAATTCGTCCCAAATGTTCTGATAACAACCTGTGCATTTCGTCAAGAGTTTTAGCATGCATTGTAACCAAAATATCAAACCTTCCCGTAACCTCAGAAATCTCCCTAACCTCGGGGATATTGAACAATTCCTCTATAACGTTATCACGTTGTTTAGAGTCCATGTTTATTCCGGTCAACGCCTTTACGTTGTAGCCAAGCCCTCTGTCATTTACAATTATTGTAAATCGTTCAATTAGCTTTCGTTTGATGAGTCGCTTAATCCTGCTATACACAACAGACGAGTTGACATTAATTTTTCTTGAAAGTCGAGGTACAGATATGCTTGCGTCTTCAGTGAGTTCGGAGAGGATGGTAAGATCTAAATCATCTATTTTTACCGTTGAAAACACCAAATATTATCATAAAATCCATACTTAATAAAGCTATTATTGTAATTTTTTTATAATTTTTTATTAATCATATGATGCCTTTTTTGTACAGCATTTCTGCTAAAAGAACAGCACCTTTTGCTGAACCCATCTTCTTATTGTGGGAAAATAAGACATACTTGACACCATTTTCAAAAACAGTGTCGTTCTCTAATCTTCCCACTATTGTAGACATTCCGCCATTGATTTCTCGATCGATCCTAGGTTGAGGTCTTGTAGGGTCTTCATTAACTATGAGATAATCTTTTGGTGCTGACGGAAGACCGGCAACAGTAACCTTACTTGAGTATTCCTGAATAGATTTTTTCACGGAGTCCCTATCTGCATGTTTTCCGGTTTCGACAAACACAGATTCTGTATGACCATCAATTACTGGTATTCTAGTGCACGTACAGCTCACCTTCAAGTTAGCTGACTCGATCTTTCCATCAACTAATTTTCCTAGTATTTTTCCAGTTTCAATCCTAACTTTTTTTTCTTCTTTTGGAATGTAAGGTATAAGATTATCAGTAACATCCATAGCCGAAACTCCTGGCGTTCTACCGGCTCCCGAAATTGCTTGCATTGATGTCATTATTACTTTCTTGGCATCAAAATTTTCAAGTATGGGTTTTAATGTTATAGCTAATCCAGTAGTAGTACAGTTAGGTAATGGAGCTATGAAGCCCTTCCAGCCACGATTTTTTTTCTGTATCTCCAATAGCGCTACATGCTCGTCATTAATTCCAGGAATAAGAATTGGCACATCAGGTTCATATCTATGAGCAGAAGATGTGCTGATGAGGGGCACGTCCTTTGCAAACCTGGTTTCTATATCTCGTGCAGCTTCACTTTCCACAGCGCTAAATAACAAGTCGAGATCTCCTGGCTTAATTTCGTCTACTGAGCGCACTATCATATCTTTAACATAATCCGGAACCTCTCCACCTGCTTGCCATTTTAGAACATGAGTATCTGGATCTCTGATAGCATCTGAATACGTTTTTCCTGAGGATTTTTCAGAAGCAGCTACCTGTGTCACCTGAAACCATGGGTGTTTCTCTAACGCAAGTACGAATTCTTGTCCTACTGCTCCAGTAACGCCAATAATTCCTACCTTTTTCATACGTAAAGACACTGTCTAGAATTAATAACCCTTTAGAGCAAACAACCAAAACAAACTATATCTCTTGTTTACATCGAGATGGTATGAAATTTAATTTAGAAAAAAACATCTCACTACATGTTCCAGTTAAACATGGAGGACTTTATTCCATTGAATGCCCAGAAAAAGGCATAATCGATTTTAGCTCAAATGTAAATCCCTTGGGCTGTGTTCCCCTTGTGAAAAAAGTAATTAAAAAAGAGCTCACCTCGCTCTCACTGTATCCTGATCCAGATTCTTCAGAGCTTCGAAGTCACCTAGAATGGTACACAGGTGTTCCAAAAGAGCAAATTGTTGTAGGAAATGGGTCAACAGAAATAATTTACAATTTTTGTAGAATCTTTCTTCGTAAGAAAAGTCCAGTTCTACTACCAGTTCCTACATTTGGAGAATATGAAGCCGCAGCAAAATTAAGCAATACTAGTATATCATTTTTTAAAACAATGAACCTTAATGAACAGATTTCTGAACTGTTAAAAGATATTCCAAAAAGAGGCTGTGTCTTTATCTGTAACCCGAACAATCCGACTGGCTCATTAACATCGAAGAAAAACATGTTGAAGATTATCGATAACGCACATAACAAATCAACGTTAGTGTTTGTAGACGAATGTTTTATTGAGCTCGTACCGGATCGTGATGAATCTGTTAAAGGCAGTGTCAGAAAATTTGATAACTTGTTTATTCTACGGTCGCTAACTAAGTCATTTGGACTTGCAGGAATCAGAATTGGTTATGGTCTAGGTAGTAGGAAGATAATCGATGTCATGCAAAAGATAAAGATACCTTGGAATGTGAGCGGACTCGCCCAAAAGGCAGCTGGTGCAGCTCTTTGTCACAATTTTCACTTGGACAAGACAAGAAAGCTGATTAAAAGAGAATCCAAATTTATTCTAGATTCTTTATCAAAAATGGATCGTTTTTTCTGCTATGACTCATCTACGAACTTTATTTTAATTAAATCTGAAATAAATTCAAAAAGACTACAGAAGAAACTTCTTAAGAAAAAAATTCTTGTGAGAGACTGCAGTAACTTCAGAAGTCTTGGACCTAAATTCATTAGAGTCGCGGTTCGGAAGCATGCAGAAAATGTGAAGCTAATCAATGCGATGGAGGCTATTTGACATGTCAAAAGCATTAATGATACAGGGAACTTCCTCTGGGGTTGGAAAGACAATAATTGTCACTGCCTTATGTAGAATATTTTCAAATACTGGTTATATGGTTGCCCCATTCAAATCGCAAAATATGTCTAACTATTCTTACAAAAAAAATGGATTTGAGATTTCGAGGGCACAGGCAATACAGGCAGTTGCAGCTAGAGCTAAAATAACCGCTCACATGAATCCTATACTTCTAAAACCCCTAGGGAATTACAAAAGCAGTGTACTAGTACAAGGAAAATTTTACAAAAAAATGTACGCTGAAACCTACTACAAAAAATTTGCTCTTCGTTACGGATTAAAATTCATTAAGGAATCACTTGATTGGCTACGAGAAAACTATGATCTGATTGTAATAGAGGGCGCAGGCTCCCCTGCAGAATTTAACCTAGAAAAATATGATATCGCAAATATGAGAATTGCAGAATATGCAAGGGCTCCTGTAATACTTGTTGCTGATATAGATAGGGGAGGAAGCTTTGCCAGCATAGTGGGTACTCTGGCTCTTTTAGAAAGAAGATACCGAAAATTGATTTCAGGCTATGTGATAAACAAGTTCAGAGGAGACATGAACATACTAAAACCAAGCTTCAGCAAACTCAAGAAAAAAACCGGGATACCAGTAATAGGCACCATTCCTCTTACTGATTTTGATATTCCGGAAGAGGATTCTCTTCACTCAAGCCCCAGTAAGGTGAATTTGAATAAAAAATATCTACTACATCTCGACTCCGAAATAGAGAATTTGAGTAAAATAGTAAGATCTAGCCTTGATATGAAGGCAATAGAGAGGCTCTTGAATTGATACTAATTCCGATTTTTCTGGTAATATCAGCTATTATTATGGACCTCGTATTTGGAGACCCACGAAACAAATTTCATCCTACTGCATGGACTGGAATGTTAATAGGAAAATTAGTTCCGTTTGCAAAAAGACGTAGTTCAAAAGATGAAAAATTTGTAGGTATTATTCTCACGATTTTAGTTTCTTCAATAGTTGCAACTTTGCTGTACTTTTTTATTTTTGGGGTGGACAAGTTACTTTTATCTACACTAACATTCGATAGATGGGTTGACTATGTTATACTAATTTTTTCAGTTTTAGTAAGTGCCTTTTTACTCAAAACAACTTTCGCAATTAAAGGGATGGAAAGACATACACAACTGATCATGGAGGCACTTTCACGTAACGATCTAGATGACGCAAGAACCAAACTTTCAATGATTGTAAAACGAAGTACTAAGAATCTGGACAGAGAACACATTATTTCTGGAACCTTAGAAAGTGTAAGTGAAAATGTGGTAGATGGAATAACGGGACCTCTTTTCTATTTTGCTATATTTGGTCTGCCAGGTGCATTTGTATATAGAACGATAAACACCTTGGATTCCATGATAGGATACAAAACGGTTCTTTTTAGAAATGTAGGATGGTTTTCCGCAAATTGTGATAAGATCTTGAACTACTTGCCAGCTCGGCTCACAGGACTCATGATTATACTAGCAGCAGCAATTCTAAAAGAAAACTGGAAACATTCACTTTTGATATTGAAGAGAGATGGTTCGAAAACTGAAAGTCCTAATGCTGGGTATCCAATGGCTGCAATGGCAGGTGCCCTTGGAACTCGATTTGAGAAGATTAACCATTACAACCTCGGGGATGGAATATTAGAATTCACTGAAACGCACTATAGGTCCGCAATTTCCATAATGAAGCTGTCTGCAATCTTGTTCACAGTGGTTTTTACAATTCCTATGATAACTATGCTTTCATATCTTGGTTGGTGGCTGTATGTTTAAAGCAGTTAGCGCTATTATTTCATTTCTAACAATTATTCCTTCTAAAAGTTCAGATCTTGATATCGTTGCAAAACACATGTACCTTTTTCCTATTGGCGGTATAGTAATAGGGCTAATCATTGGTTTGGCAGGATTTGGCATTTCATCTTTTCTGGATCCACTAATTGTGGGACTCTTGCTTACGGGTTCATTAGTTATTTTAACTGGCATACATCATACTGACGCTTTATGTGACTTTGCTGATGGTCTTATGGCAAAGGGAACAAAAGAGAAAAAGCGAAACGTGATGCGTGATCCAGCTGTTGGTTCAGCGGGTGTAGTAACTGTAGTACTATACGTTGGTGGAATGATTATGGCTCTTTCCATGATGAAAGGGATTGTACTTTTTCAGGCTATATTACTAAGTGAAATTCTTGCAAAATTTGTAATGGTACTGCAAGCGAACAGAGGTTCTTCAGCTTGGACGGGTCTTAGTTCCCCTTTTACCCAAGCTATGAAGGATAAAAAGAAACTTGGTGTAGCTGCGGCGATTACTGTACCACCACTAGTCTTGATTGGTGGAACAACAGGCTTGGTTGTACTTGCGGCCGGGGTAGGGCTATCGTTTTTACTTCTTGCTGTAGCAAATCGTAGTTTTGGTGGTATTTCAGGTGACGTATTTGGTGGGACAAATGAGCTTACAAGACTGTCGTCTTTACTAATTTTTGCATCGCTATGATTGGGTTAGTAATGTGTGGTGGAAGAGGAAGCAGGATGAAAATCCCACAAGAAAAACTTCTTTTAACCTACAAAAAACCAATCATAATGAATGTCATATCAGCAATGAAAGAATCTGGATGTTTTTCAAAAGTTATAGCAGCCACGAGTCAGAACGCTCCAGAAACGCGTGAATTTCTTATTAAATCGGGAATCGATACAATAGATACTCCAGGAAATGGGTACGTGAATGATCTTAGTAGTGTACTAAATTCTCTGAAAGAAAATGTGTTTGTAACGGCTGGAGACCTACCTTTGTTAGATGGGGATGTCATAAGAAGAATTTTGGAGATTTCCGATTTTAATAATACGTGGACCACGATTCTTGTGAGCAAGGAATATCTTGATTTACATCATCTTAAATCGGATTATTGTGTTACTCTTGATAATAAGCAATGTCACTATTCTGGAATATCCTTGGTTAATCCAACTAATATAGAAGGAATAAAACCAGTTCAAGAGACCTATCTAATTTTTGATGATAAAAGAATTGCAGTAAATCTGAACACAAAAGGTGATTACGAATTACTCTGCGCTTCCTAGGATATCACCGTGTATTCTGGCAAGAGCTCCAGTTGGTTCCGCAAGAGCATTTCCACAATGAATGCATTTAATGGTTGTTGATACGTGTGAATAGACGATACTCTCCTCACTGCATTCCTTACATTTTACTCTTTGAAATTTACTTTTAGGTTCTGGAATTAGGATTTGTCCTTTTTTCATTGTGCTACTAATTCCAGTTTTCTTATTCTTATACCTAACTTGTTGAATTTCTTCTTACATTCTGAACAAGTTAGAATTTGAGTAATTTTCTTTGTTGTCTTTGCGGGTTTTGCTAGCTTTGGAAATTTCTGCCCACCATATCCCTTCTTATCTTCTGCGTGTCTTCTCTCACCAATAGCTGATCCCCTTCTTTTACCAGCTTTGTAAATGGAGACCTTTTGCAACGTATGTTTTTTACATTTTGGACAGTATCTTCTGACTTCTTTTGGCATGTTCATAGAAGACGACCATCCACGCCCGTAATTTAAACATCGCCTCGAATCTATAATAGTAGCATTTTTTCATCACATGTGTGGAGTCAACCTCTCTTGCAACAATGATTTCTTCATTGAACGCAGTTGCAATGGGAGAAAAGAAAGCAGAAATTGTACTGAAAAACTGCTCGCTTGTTAATGTATATTCTCACGAAATTATTCCGGACTCTCAAGTTGCAATCCTCAAAGACAGGATTGCTTACGTCGGAGCAGACGCATCACATACGGTTGGAAAGAAAACTGTCGTTGTGGATCTGGATGGAAACTACATCACACCTGGTTTTGCTGATCCTCATATACATATAGATCAGTTTGTCCTACCTTCGGAACTTGCAAAAAAAAGTCTTCTTTGTGGGACAACGTCACTCTTTGCAGATCCAATTGATGTGGTAAGCGTGTGTGGTTATCGGGGCTTTAAAGAATTTGTTAAACTTACAGAAGGGCTTCCAGTACGATTTTTCCACGTTATACCGGGAGGCCTACCTGTTGATAGAAAATTTAGTCATGCAAGGACCCTAACCTCCTCTGAAGAAAAATCTGCCCTCAGGTTACCAAACGTCTTAGGTCTAGGTGAGGTATTTTCTTGGACGAAAGTCACAACTCGTGAGAGGAAAACGATGAAAACAATAGAAAACATGTTGGAGAATGATTATGTCATAAATGGTCATACGGCAGGTGCCACTGGCAAGAAATTAAACGCATACATTTCTTCAGGAATCCTTTCGTGCCATGAGCCGATAGATTATGATCAAGTAATAGAGAGATTACGGCTTGGCATGTGGATAATGGTTAGAGAGGGATCAATCAGACGAGACTTGAACAAAATTATTCCCCGAATCATCTCAAACAAAACTTATCTTGATCATCTAATGTTTTGCTCAGACGGTGTAGACCCACAACATTTGTCGGAATTGGGCCATATTGACCACTGTATACGAGAATCTGTCAAGTTAGGATTAGATCCCTTGGACGCAATTAAGATGGCCACGAAAAACTGCTTTGAGTATTACAATATGGATAGGGATTATGGAGGTATTGCCCCAGGAAAAATGGCAGATATTTTGGTTTTCGATGACTTGGAGAAAATAAAACCAAAGAAAGTCTTTGTCGGCGGAAGACTAGTTGTCGCAAACAGTCGCTTGGTTACTAATATTAAGAAACCACAAGTTCCCAAATGGATGACAAAAACTGTGAAATCTAGGAATAAATTCAACGAAAATGACTTTGTCGTTAAAAATTCTGCTCCGAAAGTTCGAACCACTGTAATTAAAATGAAGACTGAAATAATAACAGAAAAAGACTACGAAGAACTCGAATCAGAAGATGGGAACGTAACTGCCTCTTTCGACAAGGATGTATGGAAAGTAGCAGCAATTGACAGAACATATGGTTCTCCAAAGCACAAAGTTGGATTCTTGAAAAACTTTGGAGCAGAAATTGGAGCTTTTGGTTCTACTTGGAGTTTTCATGAAAATGACATGATCATTATTGGGTCTAATGAAAAAGACATGGCACTAGCATCAAACACCTTGGTAAAGACTCAAGGAGGAATGGTACTAGTAAAAAACGGGAAGATACTTGAAGCACTTTCTCTTCCCTTTGCAGGGATTGCGTCAACTAAATCCTATGACAAAGTATCGTCAGAGTTTCAAGGGCTTATCTCCCATTTACGCTACACAGGATGCAAGTTTAGAAAACCCTATCTCATCCCGCTTTTTTTGCCCTTCCTTGCACTACCAGAGCTCCGGATCTTGTACAGCGGAATTGTGGACGTTAAGAAAAGATCTTTTGTTAATATTTTCGGATAAAAATATTAAAGGGGTTCTAAAATTACCAATCTCGGTAGTTTAATTGGCTTCTATTCAACAAACACCTCAAGGACCAGTTTTAGTTCTAAAGGAAAGTGCCCTACAACAGAAAGGCAGGGATGCACAGAAAAACAACATTATGGCGGCAAAACTTGTTGCGGATCTTGTGCGCTCAAGTCTTGGTCCACGAGGATTGGATAAAATGCTTGTTGATTCTATAGGTGACGTTACCATTACCAACGATGGTGCAACTATCCTGAAGGAGATTGATGTGCAGCATCCAGCTGCCAAAATGATGGTGGAAATCTCAAAAACTCTTGATAATGAAGTAGGCGATGGTACAACCTCTGCGGTCATAGTTGCTGGCGCACTTCTAGATAAAGCCGAAGAACTATTGAACAAAGACGTTCATGCTACTGTAATAATTGAAGGATATCAGGCAGCCTCTGAGAAAGCGCTTTCTCTCCTTGCAGAAATTGCAAAATCTGTAAAACCTGACGAAAAAGAAACTCTTGTGAAAATTGCAATCACTAGTTTGCAATCCAAGCTTGTATCAGAAGATAGTACAGAAATATCAAAAATGGTCGTCGATTCGATGTTAAAGATTGTAGAAAAGAAAGGTGACACTTACAAAGTCGATCTGGATAACATAAAAGTAGAAAAGAAAGCGGGTGGCTCGATACATGACACCACCCTTGTAAAAGGAATTGTTCTGGACAAAGAGGTGGTACATAGTGGAATGCCTACTAAAATCGAAAAGGCGAAAATTGCACTCGTAAATTCTCCACTTGAAGTAGAAAAAACTGAAACGAGTGCGGAGATCAGGATATCTGATCCGACTCAAATGCAAATGTTTTTGGAAGAAGAAAACAGGATGCTAAAATCACTGGTAGATAAAATCTATGGAGTTGGAGCAAATGTTCTCATTTGCCAAAAGGGAATTGATGATATTGCTCAGCATTATCTTGCAAAACAGGGAATTCTCTCGATAAGAAGAGTCAAGGAGAGTGACATGACCAAACTTGCCAAGGCAACTGGTGGCAGAATCACGTCAAGCATTGATGATATCACCGAAAAGGACTTGGGTTCAGCAGAACTTGTAGAACAGAGAAAAGTTGAGACAGACAAGTGGGTCTTCATAGAGGGATGTCGAAATCCGCATGCCGTAACAATCCTAGTACGAGGTGGTTCACAAAGAGTAGTTGACGAAGTTGATAGATCTATGCATGATGCGTTAATGGTCGTTAAGGATGTCATAGAAAAACCCTTAATTGTAGCAGGAGGAGGAGCACCTGAAGCATATCTTGCATCTAGGATAAAGGATTGGGCAGATCGTTTTGAGGGGAGGGAACAACTTGCAATCAAGAAATTTGCGGATTCGTTGGAAATAGTTCCTCTTACAATAGCAGAGAATGCCGGTATGGATCCAATTGACACAATGGTCAACCTGAGAGCAAGACAGTCTCAGGGAAGAAAGTGGACTGGGATAAACGCAAGAGATGGAAAAATAGCTGATATGTACTCGCTTGATATTATAGAACCATCTGCAGTAAAGGAACAAATCCTAAAATCTGCATCTGAAACTGCTTGTATGATCCTAAGAATTGACGATGTAATCGCTGCTTCATCTGGGGAGAAAAAGAGTGGTGGACCATCCCCTGGAATGGGGTAAATCTCAACGAAGGAAACGAAACAGGGTATTGGTTCCGTGATTATAAGTAATTTTGTTTAGGAAGTACAACAGGATCACAAGAACCTTCAAAACTCACATGACGAACTAACAACTATGCATAAAATTGGCATTGACCTTGGTGGAACAAAGATTGAAGGAATTTTACTTAATGAAACGCTCGAAGTAATTGAAAGGAATCGAATTCCTACCAACAAGAAAGGGGGTTATCAATCTATTGTTGATAACATTATATCCTTGATCAATGGTCTGAGAAAAAAAATACAAGATGAATGGAGTATCGGTATTTGTATACCTGGAGCAATCTCTCCTTACACCGGCAGGGTCAAGAACAGTAACACTACATGTCTAATTGGGAAACCACTAAAAGAGGACCTTGAATC
>JBHIDF010000002.1:0-30442 GCA_046759945.1 Nitrosopumilaceae archaeon | reverse complement strand
GTTGTAAAAAAAGAACCCCCGGAAACTAAACCTTCAGAAGAACTTCCGAAGTTTGAAAAGTCCATTGCCGACAAAATCGTTTCTAGTTTTGGAACAAAAGCTGAAATTGGATTTATCAAGCCTAACCGAATAAGAATAAACACAAAAAAAGAGAACATCTTGGAAATTGCAAAGTACGTTCGTGATGAACTAAAATTTGACCACGCAGAATCCGTAAGCGGTGTTGATTATCCTGATTCAAATGAGATTGAAGTTGTATATCACCTAGGATCGTACACAGATCCAGAACTTTCAAAACAAATCCTAGCTTTAGCAACAAGAGTCCCTAGGGAAGCAAACCCACAGCCTGGCAATGACTCGACAAGAATGTCTTCTTTGAGAGACATATTCTATAGTGTGGAATTTCATGAAAGAGAATGCTTTGAAATGCTTGGCGTGTACTTTGAGGGCCATCCCGATAACAGAAGGTTGCTTCTGCCAGAAGATTGGGCAGATATACCTCCACTAAGAAAGGACTTTAGGATAAAGGGAAGATAAAAATGGCAATACAACTCCCTCCAGGAATTTCGATTGAGAAAGAAGACGAGAGGATTATGACACTGAACGTGGGTCCTCAACACCCTGGCTCAGGTCACATGCGACTAATTATCAAAGTAGACGGGGACTACATTGTTTCCTGTGATCCAGATCCAGGTTATGTACATAGAGGAGAAGAAAAAATGACAGAATATCGACCTCACATTCTAAACATTCCCCATCTTGAGCGACCCATAATTCATGATTCTTGTAACATCTTGTATCCATATTGTCTTGCAGTGGAAGAACTTGTGGGAATTGAAGTTCCAGAACGTGCACAATACCTTCGTGTCATCGCATCTGAACTAAATCGTTGTGTCTATACATTGTATTTTCTTGGAATCTATGGTATTTTCCTTGGTCACTCCACCATGTTCATGTGGCCTATGGGGGACAGGGAATTCTTTATAGATCTGCTAGAAGCAATGACTGGAGCAAGAGTCACTCATGCATACTTTATTCCAGGAGGGGTAAGAAATGACGTACCAGCAAACTTTGAAGACAGATGTTTAAGACAAGTGGATTATTTTGAGAAAAGGTTAAAGGAATACGAGGATATATTCTATCAAAACCCAGTTCTTGTTTCTAGAACTATCGGAACTGGCGTTTTATCGCGTGAGGATGCAATAAGGCTCGGAACAACAGGATCAGTACTTCGTTCTGCAGGTGTGGATTTTGACTTGAGAAAGAAAGAACCCTACGATGTTTATGATAACCTTGATTTTGAAACCCAAGTTTTGAAAGACGGAGATTCTTGGGCACGTGCAAGAGTGCCTTATCTTGACATGCTTGAAAGCTGCCGAATAATAAGAGACGCTTTAAAGAAGATGCCAAAGTCAGGATCTGTAAGAACCAAACTGAAACCAAACCCAAAGGGGGGAGACGATGAAGTATACAAAAGAGTTGAATCCGGTCGTGGCTCACTCGGAATGTATGTTGTTTCAAGAAGCAAGCCACAACCATACAGAGTAAAGATCAGCGTGGGTTCCTTTAGGAATCTTATATGCATGCCCTACCTGCTGAAAGGAGAAAAGCTAGGAAACATGCCTGCAGTTTACTGGAGTTTGAACTACTGGCCGGTGGAGGCTGACAGATAGTTGTCTACAATCGCACCGAAATTTCGACTAGGCTACCTCCTTGCAAGAGTAACTGACAATATTTTCTGGGGCATAGTTCTCTTTACTCTAATTGGGTTACCAATTGTGTTTATCCTTCTCTTTATAATCGAGCTTCCCGAAATTAATGGAACACTCCTTTCACCATATCTTGCCATGACATGGATGGCCGATCCGTCACGGACCTTACCAATTGTTCAATCTCTAATACAGACTGACTTCTTTAGAATAGCAGTTTTTCCTGGGTTCGGGTTTGCAGCTTTGATAGCTGGCGGCACGATATTTGTAGAAAGAAAATTTCTTGCAAAGATTCAACTTCGACCCGGTCCATTTTATTGCGGTAAAGTAGAAGGAATTCTACAGCTTATTGCTGACGGTCTAAAGTTGATTTCCAAGGAAATCATTATTCCAGCGAAGGCAGACAAACCTATTTTCTGGATGGCGCCAGTACTTTTTGTAGCAACAGCTGCTGCGTTTGTTGCACTCATTCCAGTAGCTCCCGGCTGGGTTGTTGCAGATCTTGATGTCGGACTACTTGCAGTCTTTGCAGTCATTGGATTCTTCCCAATAATTACAATTCTTGCTTCGTGGTCAGCCAATAGCAAGTATCCGTTTATTGGCGGGATCCGAGCGTTGCATCAAATGATTTCCTTTGAAATTCCACTGATACTTTCGCTCATTGGAATCGTCATATTGACTGGAACGTTGAATCTTTCAGAAATTGTAGAATCCCAGCAGAATATTTGGTGGATTATATTTATGCCGATAGGAGCTATTGTATTTTTTATTTCAATGATTGCTGAGCTTGAGAGAATACCTTTTGATCTTCCTGAAGCTGAAAGCGAAATCGTTGCTGGCTGGTTAACTGAATTTTCTGGGATGATGTACGGCCTTGTTCAACTGGGAAGTTATGTGAAGCTGTATGCATTTGCAGCCCTGTTTGTAGTACTGTTCTTGGGAGGTTGGCACGGGCCAATGGTCTGGCCTCCATTTCCTGAAGAAATAATTACAGAGGGTATAGAGATGGGACCGATAACAATGGAGATTCCAGGACTACCCTTATTCAGTCAAGAGATGCTAAACGGTACTTTGTGGTTTGTAATAAAAACAATTGGAGTCATAATGATCATTCTTCTTCCGAGAGGAGTATTTCCACGAATTAGAATAGATTTGCTTTTGCATGTAGGATGGTACAAGTTGATCGGCCTGGCGTTCGTTAACATCTTTATAGCTCTCGCCTTGATATACGGCGGAGTCTTAGGGCCTGGAGGATTAATACAATGAACACCGCAAGTGGAATAATCCGAGCACTTAATTCTGGCGTAAAACATCTTGCGATTAAACGATTTACACTACGTTACCCTGAACAAAAACTAAAGTTCGTTGGCGATGGCTATCAGTACGATCCCGTCAGTGGCGTGGGGATTGCAGGTTACAAGGGGAGGCACTTGTTATTTCACGACAAGTGCACCGGCTGCCAGCTATGCGCTATAGCATGCGAGGGCGTCGCTGAAGCAATAGGAATGGTGAAAGTCGATGAGAAGTGGAAACATAACAAGAAGGCAATAATGCCACAGATAGACTATGGAAAGTGCGTCTTCTGCGGTTTGTGCGTAGATGCATGTCCTTTCTACGCACTGTATATGTCAAATGACTATGAACTTTCTTCTTACTCAAAAGAAGCGCTGATTTACACTCCTGCTCAGCTTCAAGTAAAGGCACAGATAAGTCAAGATGTTCAAATAGCGATTGACGATAGAGGAGCTACGCATAGTTCTGAACTTCCTCCTCCTACCAAGAAGAAGGCACTACCTTACACTCAGCCCCAGCTTGAGGCAAAGTCAAAAGCAAATCAAGACGACGAGAAAAAGAAAGACGACAGAGGAGCTACGCATGGCTGATGCTGCGTTTCTCGCCATTTCTGTTTTAACAATCGGATCTGCCATCGCTGCACTGGAAATGCGTTCTCTCATCTACGCTTCAATAGCCTTAATGGTAACTCTGGGTGGTGTCGCGGGATTTTTCATACTCTTAGATTCTCCCTTTGTTGCCATGTTTCAACTTGCAGTTTACGTAGGTTCCATAGCAGTTCTCATATTGTTTACTGTAATGCTCGTTAGAAGAGAGTTGATCTTCACCAAAGTAGAAGATCCTCGGAGAAGATATGCTGGCATTGGGTTAATGTTAGTCGTAATGTTAGGAGTAGGAGCTGTGATCATTAATTCAGGACTAAATACGATAACCACAGAGGAACCGCCCGTCGATTATAGAGATATTGGTGAGGACTTTCTAACCTATTATTGGCCTGCACTTGTTCTAATGGCGCTAATCTTGGCATCAGCTGTGCTCGGTGCACTGATGTTGGCAAGGAGGGAGGATGTTTCAAGTGAGCAACGAGCTGATTGACTTTGTCATAGTGTCAGTGGCCTTACTGGCCATCGGAATTTATGGTCTTTCCGTAAAAAGAAATGCAATTCGTCTTCTATTTGCTATTGAAATCATAGTAAATGCAGCCAATCTAAACTTGGTTGCCTTTGCAAGATTTATTCCGAACAGTGAAGGTCAGACTTTTGCACTCTTTTCCATCGCAATTGCAGCTGCAGAAGTTTGCGTTGGTCTTGCACTAGTTATTGTTGCATATAGGATGTACAAGAATATAGACGTCGCCGACTTTAGGAGCCTCAAAGGATAATGGAATACGTCCTATTGCAGGCAGTATTCCTGCCACTATTACTCTCACCAGTTGCCTATATACTAGGACGTAAATCGGGACCTCAGGCGGCAACTTGGTTTACCTTCGGTCTCTTGCTCTACTGTACTATAATATTGATAATTCCGGTATTTTCGGGAACTTACGAAGAGCATTATCCGTGGACTGAACTGTTTGGCGAATTTGGATTTCTGCTTGACGGACTGGCATCACCGTTTGCCATTATAATTTACGTTCTATCAACTATCATTGTCTTATACTCCAAGCCATACATGGTTGCAAAAATAAAAGAACAATTTGAAGAAAGGATGCGTCAACAGACACTCCCAGATGGTGGAATGCAGTCAACCGAGCTGGTAGAATCATCTGCACTCAAAGAATATGTGAATAATCAAATCGGTATCTACTTCGCGTTATATCTTGTTTTTGCGATGGGAATGCTTGGAACTGTTCTTGCAACTAATTTGATAGAGTTTTACGTCTTCTTTGAGTTAATGATCGTTCCAAGTTTCTTTCTGATTGCATTCTACGGATACGGAGCAAAAAGAAGAATCGCACTGATGTTCTTTTTCTGGACTCATGTTGGAGCAGTCATCTTGCTTTTAGGATTTTTAGCAATCGGTCTTAGTGTTGGAAGTTTTGATTTCGTTGACATAAGAGAATCAGAAATTCCTTCTGACATAGCATGGTTTGCCGTTATTGCAATTATCATTGGTCTTTTTGTAAAACTTGCAGCATTTCTTGTTCACATTTGGTTACCCTACGCACACGGTGAAGCTCCCACACCGATCAGCGCACTTTTGTCTCCAGCAATGATCGGTATTGGGGGGTACGGTCTCTTTAGGTTGATAGTAACTTTCATGCCTGAACAATATGCAGAAGTTTCACTGTGGCTGAATATTTGGGGACTTGCCACAATGCTTTATGGTGGCGCAATGGCCCTCATGCAAGATGACATCAAGCGATTGTTCGCATATTCTAGCATCAGTCAGATGGGATACCTCATTTTTGGAATAGGATCATTTTCTACATTGGGTCTTTCAGGTGCGGAAATGATGTATGTTTCTCATGGGATTGGAAAGGGTATCCTCTTCCTGATGGCGGGCGCTCTCATCTTGCAAGCAGGCACTAGAAGTATTTCTAAACTGGGCGGACTAGGCAGTAAGATGCCAATCACTGCGGTATGCGCTGTGATTGGAGCCCTTACTATAATGGGAGTTCCACCAACTGCCGGATTTATGGCCGAGTGGACTCTGTTTTATGGCGCGTTACAGACCGCAATACAAGAGGGCTCCGATGTGAGAGCCGTTTTGTTTGGTCTAGGACTTGTATCAACTGTCCTTACAATGTCTTACATCTTGTGGATGTTAAAGCGAGTCTTCTTTGGCAAACTTCCTGAACATCTTTCAAACGTCAAAGAAGCTAATTGGTATATCACGGGACCCATGATGGTCTTGGCCGGCTTCACGTTTGTCGTAGGGATATATCCTGACATTTTCTTCAAGCAGATTATTCCTTACATGAGTGGAGTGATGGGGATATAGAATATGGCATCTGAATTCTTTGGTTTTGAAGTTGATGCTATGAACGCCTGGCTTATTTGGATTCTACCATTTGCTGCGGCCTTGATAATTCCTGGCGTCGCCAAATTTACCAGAAGAGGAACTAACTGGGTTGCAATAGCTTTTGCGGCTATGAGTGCGATTTCTGCTACGACACTTTTACAAGGCGCCATTGAAGGTCACGAAATTCATGATCAAGTATCATGGATATCTTCTATCGGACTGAAGGCAGGAGTTTTAGCTGATCCTCTTGCAATTATAATGGCAAACGTAGTAGGATGGATTTCATTTTTGATCATTGTATACAGCACTGGTTACATGAAAGGCGATAGAGACATTGTGAGGTTCTGGTTCTGGATGATGTTCTTTGTAGGGTCCATGCAACTGATCGTTCTTTCAGATAACTTGTTACAACTTTTCTTTGGTTGGGAGGGAGTAGGTCTTGCTTCTTATGCATTGATAGGTTTCTGGTACCGCGACAAAAAGAAAGACCATGTTGGAATAGAGGGAAGTAGTGCCTTAGGAATAATGGAGTACTACTCTCCAACTCATTCCGGAATGAAGGCGTTCATCATGACCAAAGTTGGTGATATCATGATGCTCGCAGGAATGTTCTTGATCTTTGCGTACGCAGGTACATTCGGATTCAAAGAACTAGTGGCTGATACTGCTTGGGCTACCTCAATGTCGACCGAAGGTCTGCTTGTTCCTGCTGCAGTACTCCTTTTTGGTGGTGCAATCGGAAAATCCGCACAATTTCCTTTAAATGAGTGGCTACTTGAGGCCATGACCGGTCCCGCTTCAGTTTCTGCTTTGATTCATGCAGCAACGATGGTAAAAGCTGGTGTATTTTTAGTTGCGAGACTTGGCCCACTCTTCTTTGCGCTGGCAGCAGCAGGAATCATGATGGATCAATTCTTCGAGATAATTGCATGGGTCGGAGCGGTGACTGCATTACTGTTAGCAACACAAGCGGTAGTAAATCCAGAAATCAAAAAAGTCCTTGCATATTCCACAGGCTCTCAGATTGGTTACATGATGATGGCGCTTGGTATAGCGGGACTTTCAGAACAGTTTGTCGACGGTTACACTGCAGGATTCTTCCACCTGATTTCTCATGCGATGTTTAAAGCATCTTTGTTCATGATCGCAGGGTCATTGATACATGTAGTCGGCTCCAGGTTCATGACGGACATGGGAGGTTTGAGAAAGTATATGCGGAAAACGTATGCCTTCATGTGGGCAACAGGACTTGCACTGATGGGGGCACCGTTCATCACAACAGGATTTTGGAGCAAGGACGCAATCTTTGCAGCTGTCTACGAATCAGGAAACGAGTGGGCCTTGCCAATATTTACTATTGCCGTGCTTACTGCAGTAATTACTGCGTTTTACACAACAAGAATGATTGGGATGATCTTCTTTGGCGATAAAAGTAAACATATTGAAAAGATGGAAAAAGATGGCCACCACATGCACGAAGTCGGGATATCAATGTGGGTCCCCTATGGAGTACTTGCTGCGTTGACGATTGGAATCGGTGTTATTGGACTTTCTGCAGAAGGAGGAATACATCAAGTATTTGTAGAATATCTAGATAATTCATTTGGAATTCATACTGAAGAACACCTAGCTCTTGAACCTCAATCAGCTCTAGGTGGATTTCTATCTGGTCTTAATCCTATTGCCTTGACTGCTTCGCTTGCCGCATTTGGGATTGGGTTTGGACTGGGCTATATTTTCTACATAGGAAGACTTGTAGATCCTGTAAAATTTGTCAATTCCAATTTGTTCTTCTATGGGATACACAAATTCTTTCTAAATAGATGGTATCTTAACGCAGTAATCTATTGGACTTTTGTAGTCACACCGCTTTATATCGCACGAGGAGTATGGAGATACTTTGAAACGATTGCAGTCGATGGCATGAACTCGGGACTTCAGAAGTCTGTCGGATGGAGTGCAAAAATAATTCAGGGAACTCAAACGGGAATTTCACAGTCGTATCTTTACGTATTTGGAGCCGGTATTCTCCTCATCATGTTACTTTTGTTAATTTAGGAGAATGATATGATAGAATTTAGCTCAACACCAATCATCTTGGTAGCACTCCTTGGATCTGTAGGAATGTTATTGCCTGTTATCAATGTTATAAGAAAGGAAAAGGGATCGACATCATTCTACGGTGCCATAGCTTTTGCAGCATTAATTGCTGCAATTGGATTCGTGGTGTACCAAGTTGTTGCAGATAACATTGTACCTTCTGCAATATTTTCGAAAGACGTCCTAGTTGATGATACGTTCGGTTCATTTTTTGCAATAGCATTGCTAATTGTAGCTATACTGACCGTTGTTGGTTCGTTCAGTTACATGCGAGGCCAGTCTTATCCAGCGGTCTACTTCTCTTTAATTCTCTTGTCAGCGATTGGAATGGTCTTAGTTGCTTATTCTACGGACTTGGTTATGTTGTTGGTTGCATGGGAGCTTATGAGTATCCCGACTTACGTCCTTGCAGGATTCATGAAAAAAAACCCAACATCAAATGAAGCGGCGATAAAGTACTTTTTGTTCGGAGCACTTTCGACTGCAATTATAGTTTATGGAATATCAATTGCGTATGGCCTCACAGGTTCTACAAACATTGCTGATGTGATTAGTGGATTTGCCTCTCTTGATGAAACAATGTTTCCACTTGCACTTCTTGCCATCGCTCTATTTATCGCAGGATTTGGCTTTAAGATGGGTCTTGTGCCGTTCCATATGTGGCTCCCTGATGCCTATGAGGGAGCGCCGCCCACAATAAGCGCACTCTTGGCAGCTGGTACGAAGAAGGCTGGCTTTGCAGCAGCTTTACGTGTTATCATAATGGGGACCGTAGCCCTCAACCTAGAATGGACCTTCGCGTTAGGCATTATCGCTATAATGACAATGACTGTTGGAAACGTGGCTGCAGTAATGCAGAAGAACCTAGCAAGAATGCTTGCGTACTCTAGTATAGGTCATGCTGGATACATTTTGATTGGCTTGAGCATTGCACCGTTTACGTCTATTGGAATTCAAGCTTCGCTTTTTCACATTCTAAATCACGCAGTCATGAAAGGAGCAGCCTTCATTGCGGTAGCAGGAATAGTTGTAACTTTGGCATCTACTCATCTCGACAAGATAAAAGGTCTTGGAAGAAAAATGCCAATTACATCTCTTGGAATCGTAATTTCTCTTCTTGCACTAGCTGGAGTTCCGCCATTGAACGGATTTTGGAGTAAACTAATGTTATTTGGTTCGGCAATAGATGCAGGGTCTGTGGTTGCATGGGCACCTTATCTTGCAATAGCTGGAGTTCTCAACAGCGCTCTTTCACTTGCATACTATGGTTGGATAATACGAAAGATGTACTTTGAGGGCGAGAATGAAAAGAGAGTAAAAGAACCTCGATCAATAATTGCTGTAATGATTTTTTCAATAATCTTTATTGTAGGTATAGGAGTTTATCCCGATCCCATCATTCAGTTTGCAGGATCAGCTGTTCCAGATCTCTCTATTCCCTTTACACCCTTAACATAGTAAAGTTGACCAGTTTTTCTAGGTTAACCTTGGCGGGATTGTCAGTTATCTTTCTGAGTCCAGCTTTTGCTTTGGTAGAATAATCCTTTAGCAAATCTTCCATATGATCAAAAACACCACGTGGATCCGAATGATTTTTAATCAAAATATTAAACAACTTATCTTCATTTTTCCAATCAAGTAGATCATCACGAATTTGGTATGCAATTCCTATATTTTTGCCATATTCTGCAAGCGATAGTACGTGTTCTTCTGTTCCCCCTCCTACTATGGCACCTAGTTTTGATGCCGCTTCAAATGCTGTTGCGGTCTTATACTCGATTACTTTGAGATAATCATCGAAGGTGACATCTTCACTTGTTTCCAACCTAGTTTCGATCATCTCACCTTCACTCATCATCATTGCTGTGATTGCTAGCTCTCTGGCGATCCTTGGCTTTCCTAGTCTGGAAGATATGTTGAGAATTAGGCCAAGTACAAAATCTCCAGTTAAGATGCCTGCATTATAACCATATTTGATGTGGAAGGGATCGTTACCTCTTCTTGAAGTTTCAGTATCAATTATGTCATCATGTATCACCGATTCCGTGTGTAGTAATTCTACTGCGCAGGCCGCCGTGTATGCATTCGCATCACATTTACCGACACTTTCAGCTGATAAAACCAAGATCAAAGGTCTTATTCGCTTTCCGCCTTCAAGAGCATACTTGAGTAGTTCACCAAATTCAGTTTGTGAATAGAGAGCAAGTTCTTCTTCTAAAGCGTTATTTATTTTTGTGATGTATTGCTTACAGTCTTTCAACAAAGGATTTACTTGAAAGTTTATTTTGTCCAATAAATTGCACTGAGAGTGCATACTCTTAGTGCATTATTTAATACTTTAGTGCTCCAGCCGGGACTTTCATCTTATAGAATTTGAACCCGGGATCACCGCCTTGAAAGGGCGGTATGCTTGACCGGTCTACACCACTGGAGCCCGAACTGCATCCAGTTTCTTGACCATAAAATCTTTTGGTGTTCGAAAAGATTTTTTTAGCTCCAGATTTCCATAAGGTTGTGCATTCGCTAGTAAAACGAATAGACGAATTAATAGAACAAAAAAGTCTGCTAAAACATCCTTTCTACATTATGTGGACAGAAGGAAATCTATCTATTGATTCTATTTCTGGGTATTCAAAAGAATATTTTCAGCTAGTAAAAGCAATTCCGACCTTCGTAGGAGCAATAATGAAACAGACCCCATCTGATATGAGAGGAGCAATTGCTTCAAACAGAAAGGACGAAGAGGACCATATTAAGCACTGGATAAGATTTGCTGCCTCATTGGACATCTCACAAACAGAATTGGAGAAATATTCTGGTCTCGAAAAAACCAGAAAAGCGGTTTCAAATCTATCACGCCTGATGGGTTCTTTCGAGGAAGGTTCTGCGGCAATGTACGCATTTGAACTGGAAATTCCAAAAATCAGTCTTACGAAATTGGATGGTCTACGAAAATTCTATGGCATAACAAGTGAAGATGCCATAGGATACTTTAGACTTCACACTGAAGCTGACATCAGACATGCGGCAGTTTGGAGGACAATTCTTGAAGATACTCCAAGAGAAAGAGAAGACGATTTGTTCCGAATTGCACGGCAATCAGTTGATGCACAAAATCTAATGCTTGATAGCTGTTACGAAGCTTATTGTTAGTCTTTATACCAATTTATACAAGATGTAGAGGTCTTTTGTCGTGGGCCCGTAACTCAGCTTGGTAGAGTAACCGGCTCATAACCGGTGAGCCAAGGGATCGAAGCCCTTCGGGCCCATCTTCTTTTTTGATAAAGAATAATCCTTTCTTCTATGGTGAGGGTGCAAGTTGTTGAGATTTTTGGTGGACCATAGTTTTAAAATGAACATCATCTGATAATGATAAGGCTGCTATGAAGAATCAGAGTTATGTCTGAAGCATGATGTGAAGGCATTTGTCTGAGCTGCCTAATGTTAATTTGTCGATAGGATATGCATTTGAAACAATTGACACAGATGAGGCACTAAAAAATTTTTCAGAGTATATATTAATCGTAAATATAAAAATCGAAGAATTGCCTGAAACAAAACCTATAGTTAGTATCGAAAATGTTGTAGCTTCTGCATCTGTAGAACAGAAAATAGATCTCAATGAAATCACTAAAACGTTTCCAGATGTTGAATATCATCCTGATCAATTTCCTGGCTTGGTGTTTCGTATAAAATCTCCAAAGACTGCAACTTTAATTTTCAGTTCAGGCAAGATGGTATGCACTGGTGCAAAATCAGAAGAACAATCAATTAAAGCTGTAAGAACCGTAGTGCAAAAGCTTCGAAAGGGGGGCATCAAAATTAAAAAAGACGCAATCATCGTAATTCAAAACATGGTGGCTTCTGTAAGCCTGGGGGGCAAAATCCACTTAGAGCACGCAGCCAGAGTTTTATCAAGAAGTATGTATGAGCCAGAGCAGTTTCCGGGACTCATCCACAGAATGGTCGATCCAAAAACTGTGATTCTGCTTTTTGCATCAGGAAAGCTTGTGTGTACTGGAGCAAAAAAGGAAAGTGACGTGTACAGAGCAGTGCATAATTTGCATACCACACTTGAAGAAAAAGAACTAATAACCTACGAAAGCTAGTTTTAGAAGTTCCTTCTTTTCTTCACACTTGGTTTGATTGTTTTTTAACTAGTTCTAGCGTTTGATCGTCTACCAAGTTCTCTCCACGTAGCATGGTTGTGATCTCAATCACGTTTGTAATTTCATGCAATTTCACGTTTTCCTTGCTAAGAAGGTCATTTGATCCTTCCAACCTATTCACGATGACAAAGGCATCGGTCACTATCATGCCGGCATCTTTGAGAGCCTTTATTGTGTTTATCAACGAAGTACCTGTAGTTGCGACATCATCAACTAAAACAACCTTCATGCCTTTTCTGAGGTCGCCTTCTATTACGTTTCCTGTACCGTGTTCTTTTGGTTTGTTTCTGACGTAAATAAGCGGTTTTACAATTTCAATGGCGAGTGCAGATGCTATTACAAGACCTGAGGTTGGTACAGATGCTATGCAGTCAAAATTCTCAAAACCAATCGCTTCTGAAACAAGATTTTGAAGATGTTTAATCATACTTCTAAATTGATGAGGAAAACTAGGTACTATTCTTAAATCGACATAGTACGAGCTCTTTTTTCCACTTGTGAGCATAAAGTCACCAAACTTTATTGCATCGTTTTGGTGTAGAAAAACCGCAAATTCTTTTACAAAATCCACATCAAAATTTACTATGCTGGATTTATTTTAGTTTGTATTGCCGTACTCTTATGCCAGAAATATGGTTGAATTATGGTGTAACAGATGCAGTTTTAGATATTAAAGCAGAAAATCTTGAACAGCAAATCGGATCACAGGGCACTACTCTCTCTGACTCGGAGCTCGCTACTAGGCTAGACGAACTTGACATCAGCAAGCCAATCGAGCTTGTTATTTTGAATTATTCAGAATCAGTACGAAAAATAGTTTTACTTTTATTTGAAAAATGCAACCAACAATCGCTTGCAAAACCACACCTCCTAGTGGATAAATCCGAGATAAGGAACATGAGAAATATTCTGCCAGATGGAGTAGACATTTCACAATTTAGTAACTCAGAACTTTCTAACTCCAATCTTGTTTTTATTAACGAAATAGAGTTTGATGGCCTTTTTGGTTTTGACACAGTGTCTGCAAAACTTGCCCGAAAATTTGGTCAGGAACATATGCTTAGCGCTTATGAAAAAAGAAAAGGTAATCTTCCTGCTCCTGGAGAAGATGGTGAAAGTCTTAAGGTAGCACAGAAATTCTCCAACAAGTTTGAAATATCAGCAGTTGAGGTTGTAGCAAACTCCAACGGTATAATAGATTTAGCGGTAGGGCATCCGTCAAGTACGTCATCAGTTGCAAAATCTTTTGTTTCAATAGCAACGAATGACGTAGGCAAACACCGTACATTGATCATCAGTACTGGTAAAGAAAGCAGCAATAACACATTAGGGAAATCCCTTTCGTCACTTTGGAATTGCTATGCTGCAATAAAAGAGCAAGGCTTGGCAATTTTGTTAGCTGAATGTAAAAATGGTGTGGGATCTGATGCTATTCAACAGTATATAGAAGGACGAATGAGTGTGGACAGGTTGAAAAATCCTGCAAAGTACGTTGATGGGATGGAAGATCTTTTGTTTTTGACCGAACTTGAAAAAAAGTTTCAAGTTGGAATAGTTTCAGTTTTGCCGAAATTGTATACGAAAAAGTTGGAAATGATCCCTTTTGACGGGATCAAATTCGCCTTAGATCATATACTAAAAACGCAGGGAGCAAAGCAAAAAGTCACAGTTGTTTCTGATGGCGCACGAGTCTTGTTACGGTAATATCCAAGTTGGAAGGGGAGCACATAGTATGGCAAGTACTATCACAACCAAGAAAATCTTTTTTCTGCTAGCTGAAAGAGGTGAAATATCATCTAGTGGTCTTGCGTCGGGACTTCGTACGAAGAACATCAAGATGAATATAGCCATAATTGTGTATCCTAACACCGCAAGTAATCCTATACTTGCATATGTTGCAATGCGATGCCATTTTCTTCCAAGTATCGCACGTGCCATGTGACCACCGTCAAGCTGCCAGGCTGGGAGTAGGTTCAAAAATGTTATTAGAAATCCAAGCCATGCAGCAAAAAGAACTGGCGTCATAAGCACTTCGATGTCTTCACCTAACTTACCAAACATGGCAAGTGTACCAATCATGATTATGTTTTCATTCATGTCAATGAGTTGCGAGCCCTCAAAAAGTTCTTCAGCTTCTGTAATGGGAATAGTCGGAGAAATATAGGCACCAAAGATAGATACTGCAACCGCGATGACAAGACCTGCAATTGGTCCAGCAATTGCAACATCAAAAAGTATGTCTCTATTAACCGTAAGTCCACGTGACATAATTAGAGCACCAAATGTTGGAATTCCAAAGACAGGTATTCCTGGAATGAAGTAAGGCCAAGTTGTCTTTATTTTGTGCATTTTTGCCGCAATGAGGTGGCCTGACTCGTGAACACCTAGTATACCTATAAGCGAAACAGTATAGAGGACTGCCATTTCGAAAGGATCTCCTATGTTAATTATGGAATTCGTAGATTCAGTTCTGAAATAACCATCAATCATTGTGAATGCTATCACTACTACAAAAAGCACTTTTGGTACCCATGCGCGTCGAAGTTTGGGCGGGGAAAGCTTGTTTACCAAAATAAAAGTCCTGCTACCGGCTCTTTCGAGTCTAGCCACCATGTTTCGGGCTTCTAGTTTTTTAGCTACGTGTACAAATTTTGACTTGAAATTCGCATCATCTATTTCAAACTGAATCATGTTTATGGTTTCAGTCTGACTTTTTATCTCAAAAACAGAGGAAACAATTGATACTGCTTCTTCCTGTGATGGTTCACTCAACGTCTATGCATCAAATCTTACACATTATGACTTTTGCTACTTAAGGTTAAATATTCTCCACTTACAAGCTATGTGCATTGCAAGTAGCACTAAGACAAATAGGAGATTGTCTTATACGAAGAGCTGACTCAAGTGACCTTATCGCTGTTATGGAGATAAATCTTAAGACCCTCCCTGAACACTATTCTGATTATTTTTACGAAAGTTTACTTGCGGAGGCACCAGAAGCGTTTCTTGTTGGCGAAGTAGCGGGAAAGATAGTATCATACATAATGTGTAAGATAGAATTCGGATTTTCAAATTTTAAAAAACTTGGATTTGTGAAAAAAGGTCACTTAGTATCCGTTGCTGTGTTAGAAGAACAAAGAAAAAAAGGAATTGGAAAAGCACTTGTTGAAGAAGCAATAATCGGGATGAAAACCAAAAAAGCGGACGAACTTTACCTCGAGGTAAGATGCAGCAACAATGAAGCGGTAATACTTTATGAAAAGCTAGGATTTATCATCAAGCAAAGGCTTAGGGCCTACTACCGTGATGGCGAAGGTGCTTATCTGATGGCAATAGAATTTTCTTACTAGTTTCAATTAAATAACTCTCAAAAACCCTCTAGCCCATTGGATAGACGAAGGACTGTAGGAATTATGATTTTTGCATTGTGTATAGTTGGATTTTTTGTGTATGCTTATCTTTTGATGCTTTCTGAATGGAGTCCCATAGTGCTACAACTTTCAGTACTTATGATAGTGGGAGGTATTTTGGGAGTAATATCTTGGATAGGATATACTATGGCCACAACAAAATCGTCTTCCTCTTCAATTATTACAGAAGATGATGAGTAGTCACTTTGTTATCTTTACATCGACAACTGCTTGATAGTATCTAGGTCCAACAGGCCTTACTATTTTTGATACCAACACATCTGATTTTACAGTAGAAACTTCTAAGAAATGTTCTTTAGCTAACCTTGGAACGTCATTTTTCTTATCACCGTGTATGTGGCAATAATAATGAATTGTTCCCTTTTTTTTAGCAGCTTTAACAGCAGAATCCAAAAATTCATCAGATCTGTCTGGCAGGAGCATAAGAACCCGGTCACCTTTTCCCTTAAAGCGTTCGTCTATGATTTTTGCTGCATCCCCCTCTATCGATTCGACTTTTCCTACAAGCTTGTTTAGCTTTATGTTTTGTTCACAGAGCTTTGTAGCTTCAGGATTTATGTCGATGTTATACACGGTACATTTTTTTTCCTTTGCTGCTACGATGGAAAACATCCCTACGCCGCCAAACATGTTAATGACCGTTTCTTTGCCCCTTACTAAATCTGCGATTCTTTTTCGTTCTGTCGAAAGTCTTGGTGAAAAGAATGTTTTTTGTATATCTACTCTAAACCTGCACCCAAATTCCCTGTATTCAGTGACGGTTCTATCCTCGCCAGCAATAAGTTCCAAATCTCGTGTTCTGAGTTCACCTTCTACAGGTGAGGACTGGCAAAATACGGAATTTGCACTCTTTACTTTTTCTAGCAGAGTCTCACCGATAATTTTTTTTCTTGGTAAAAGGGAGTCTGGTATTTTAATAACAATAATGTCTCCGACTTGATCGAATGCTGCGAACAAGTCAGCAAGTTCCCCCTCTGATATGACTCCCTCCAAGGCTTTTTTTAGCATTCGAGTCAATTTCGGTAGTAGAATTGGCCTGACTCTTTTTGCTCTCTGTCAACCCTGCTTCCACGTTTGTTAACTCTTGGCCTGAGACTTGTTTCATCACGTCTAAATGTGATGTCAAGGGATTTCAGAAATCTGTTCATTGCATCCGGCCTTGACATCGGAGATGAAGCATGTCCGTCCAGGGCAGAGACTCCCTCAAAAATCACCATCGAGTCTGAGATCAAATCCAGAAGCAGCAGGTCGTGGTCTATTACAATTGCTGATTTCCCGTAAGAGCGAACAAATCTTTGTATAAATTTTGCAATTGCGATTCTATCTTCTACATCTAAGAACGCTGAAGGTTCGTCGAGTGCGTAAAGATCGACTTTTTGTAGTAAGCATGCAACGACTGAGACCTTTTGTAATTCTCCTCCTGACAAATTCTTGACTGACTTGTTGTACAACTTTTTGATCTTCATTGGCTCCACAATCTGTTCTTCCTCATTGGTTCCCTCTATCTGTCCGTCATTTGCCTTTTCCAGAACTGAAACAACCTCAACATCAGAGTCGTTTGAAAGGTACTGTGGCTTGTACGCTATCGTTACATTTGTGTCAAGCTTTCCTGAATCTGGTTCTTCTACTCCAGCAATCATCTTCATCATAGTGGTCTTTCCTAGGGCATTGGCACCAATGATACCAAGTACTTCGGTTTTTCTCACTCTCCCCGGCTCTATCGAAAGCGAAAAATGAGAATAATTCTTTTCAAGTGCTGGGTAGGAAATAACTACATCCCCGGTAGAAAATTCATCAGCAGAAGTAGAAGCATCGAATCTGAATTTACTATCTCGGAATCTTACATTTTCGTTTGGAAGGTATCCGTCTAAGAACTGATTGACACCGGCTTTAGTAGCTAAAATGTTGGAAACTATACCGTATGCAGATGGCTCCCCGTATAACACCTGAATATAGTCGCTGAGAAAGTCGAGTAACATCAGGTCATGTTCTACAACCATTACACTCTTTCCAACCTTAGTAAGGCCGTGAATTACCCTTGCAACTGCCGTTCTTTGGAAGACATCATTGTATGAGGATGGTTCATCGAAGAAGTAGAATTCTGCTTCTTTTGAGGCAGCTACTGCGACTGCAAGTCTTTGGAGCTCTCCACCGCTTAATTCATCAAGGTTTTGTTCTAGTGAGTTTTGTAATCCCAGTTCTTTTACCAATTCACGTGTGACGTTTCGATCATCATACTTGGCTAGAAGCTCTTTGCCTGTACCAGAAAAGACTTGTGCTATGTTGTATACCTGCTGTGGTTTTATGGAGGCCTTGATTTGCTGATTTGAGATGAGCTCAAAATGTTGTTTTAACTCCGTTCCACTGAAATATTTTAGAATCTCATCCCAGTCGGGTGGATTTTCGTAATTCCCGAGATTTAGTTTCAAATTTCCAGACAAAATGTTAATTACTGTACTCTTTCCTATCCCGTTTCTACCTAGAAGGCCCACAACTTCTCCTTTTTTTGGAGTGGGAATTTTGTATAATCGAAAATCATTCTTGCCATACTCATGGATCTTTTCTCTGCCAAGCTCACTTGCAAGGTTTACAATTGTAATTGCGTCAAAGGGGCAAACTTTTACGCAGATGCCACATCCGTTGCAAATATCTTCGTCGATTTCAGCTTTTTTTATCTCTTCATTCAGTATTATGCAATCTGCACCAGACTTGTTAACTGGACAATACTTTATGCACTCAAGACCACACTTTTTAGGCTGACACAGTTCTTTATCAAGTACCGCTATTCTGTGAGTCATGATTTTAAACCCTCTTTCTGGAATTTATACCTCTGATTTTAAAATACTATATACGGAATTCTTTTCGCGTTCTGTCAATAAATTTAGAATTGATTCTAGCTTTCTCTAATGTTTGTTCCAACTTTCTTTCTGTTCCACGTAGGGGATTTCTTTTAAAAAATCTTCTAATTTCATCTTCTTTTTTAACATCAACTACTGACAGACTTCCAATTATTCTGTTTGCTAACGGATTTCCCAAACCAAACTTTTTCCTAAGCTCCTTCCAATTCTTTTTCATCCATGGCCAGATGATATCCTTGCCAAAGAGATTACCTGCTACGCCTGTAATTGGAACGAACAAGTTTTGAGAACGAACTTCTTTTGAAAGGGAAAATTTCAAGGTTCTCAGCAATAGTTTTTTGTTTTGAAAATTGCTTAAAGCCGTAAGAAACCTTACCTTTTCTTCTTGCATTGACGCCTTCTTGTACAGTTGAATGAACTTAGTATGTGTCTTCGTATTGCCGCTCCACGCAGCCAGTGAGTATACTGGCAGACGCAAGTCGGGGTTTAGTGAATCTGGATTTTTCAAAAATCTCTTGAAATTTTTCTTTGCTTCTGTAATAATATCTTCGTCTCCCAGTTTCCCAAGCACAGTCAACACAAAACTCCGAAGTAATGCATCAGTGTGTTTTTCACTTTTTTTTGGTTTCCATCCCAACCTATCAAAAATTTTCCCAAAGTATTTTTTGACATATTCTTTAATGTCATCTCCGAAACTTTCCTGGGACAACATGAAATAAAGAGAATAAAGTCTAGTTGCTAGATCTGAAGAAACCAAATAATCTTCATCTTCAAAATATGAGTCTACAAATTTAAGATAATTTTTCAGCGATACTTGTCCCTTGAGACATAAGGCAAAGAGATCGTTTTCAATGCTCCACCTATCTAAATTGCTTAGTTTCTTTTCTTCTACAAGCATCCGCAGCTTCGCTAAAGATGCGTCGTCGTATCTTACTCTATAGAAGCCTTTCTGTTCAGAATTGATCTTGTACCATCCATGTTCTTTTCCTAAGTTTATTGTGTCTGATTTCTTTGTCATGAGCTTAGATATTGACTTGGCCTGCTGCCTTACGGAAATTGGAATAAACCATATTCCTTTTTCAAATTTCCTTCCCCTTTCGGTCAAGAACCTTTTTTGCGTAAGAGATATTCTGGAATTATCAGACTTTACTTCCACTAATGGGTATCCAACCTGCTTTATCCAAGTATTCATCATCTTTCTTACAGGTTTGTTAGATACAGCTGCCAGCGAATTCCAAAGATCTTCTGTTGTAGCATTTTTGTATTTGTGTTTTATGAGGTAATTCCTTAATCCCTTGCGGAAATTCTTCTTTCCTAAAAAATCCTCAAGCATCCTAAGGGTGCAACCGCCCTTGTCGTAGCTAATACTATCAAAAATCTCTCTAATCTCTGCTGGATTGTTTACCTTGACATCTATTGGATGAGATGTTTTCAGTGAGTCAAGAGTCATGGCGTTATTCATAGACACCTTTAGAAATTGATCCCAAAAATCCCATTCTGGATAAAACCTATCGACTACCTTCGTTTCCATAAAGGTTGCAAAACTTTCATTAAGCCACAGATCATTCCACCACTTCATTGTAACCAAATTACCAAACCATTGGTGAGCTAGTTCGTGAGCTATCACTTCAGCTATGCGTTGTTTTGTTTGAGTTGAGGAAATCTTGGGATCATAGAGCAAGATAGTTTCTCTGAACGTTATTGCACCCCAATTTTCCATCGCTCCTGCCGCAAAATCAGGAATAGCTATTACGTCTAACTTTGGTAGAGGATATCTAATTCCAAAATATTTTTGATAGAAATCTAGGAATCTTTTTGTAAGATCTAAGGCAAGCTTTCCTTGTTTTTTCTTTCCTTTAGTCGTAACGAGTCTTAGCGATATCTTACCAACTTTACTTGTTAAGAACTCAAAGTCACCAACTCCCAGATACAATAGGTATGTCGACATCACAGGAGTCCGTGCAAATTTGTAAAGTAATTTTTTTCCAACTTTTTTCTTAGATTTTATCGGCATATTTGATATTGCAGTGAGATTATTTTCAACAATCATCGAGACATCAAAAGTAGCCTTTGCCTCGGGTTCATCCCAGCACGGAAAGGCCCTCCTTGCGTCAGCTGCTTCAAACTGGGTAGTGGCCAGGTACTTCTTCTGACCTTTGTTAGCGACATACTCGCTTTTGTAAAATCCTAACAGCCTGTCATTAAGAATCCCTTCAAAGTTAATGAAAAGTTTGACCCTACCACTCACTCTTTTTGGTATTATAACTGTCAGCTCTTCTTTTTTCTTATCGAGTTTTATCCTAGGCTTTAGAATTTTTCCTTTCCAGATTACATGGCAGCTCTTGATATCAATCTCAGCCGAATTAAGAACTATTGTGTTAGTTAGTTTAGTTACCTCTAGCTGGATTGTCTCCATACCATTAAAGGTAGAAGTATTAAGGTTGGGCTCAAATACAAGATCGTAATTCTTAGGGAAAACTGTCCTCACAAAATAGCCTCTTATTCATCGTTTTAAGTAGATTATCCAACGAAATACTATATTAGGAATATTCTAGCTAAAGCAGAAATCTTAATAGAGAAGAATTTGTTGATAAGTTTCAAGCCGGTCATAGCGTTGGGGTCCGACCCGATCCCATTCCGAACTCGGAAGTCAAACCCAATGTCGCTACTGTGTTACTAAGGTGCGAGAGCTCTTGGGAAGCAGTGGTGCTGGCACTTTATTTTAAGCAATATTATTAGACGTCCTTTGTGTGAAATGATTGTAATGGCATCTTGTTCCGTATGTGGTGAAAACTTCTCAGATCATGTACGATTTTTGAATCACATGATGGAAAAGCATGGCTTTAGGAACCCAAACAATAGGACGCCCGATAGAAACAGTCGGGGTTACTAATTTATCTTGATCTTCTTGCTGTTTGAAAACAAGCTTGCAGATCGTACAAAGACTGCCTTTGGAGTTTTACATTCCGTGTCACAAGAATCTTCTACAGCATAATTAATTGACGTATTCTTCTTTGATTTCACAATTTCAGCTATAAGGGGAATCAGTGCAGCCCGTCCTCCATAGGCCGTTTTTCCATCTATAAACCAGAACATATCAATTGCAGTGGAATCTAGAATCTCGTTTCTGAGTTTTTCACCAAATTCTGTGTAATGACCGACAAGGCGAATTTTTCCTCTTGCGAAAAAATTAACAGCTTTTGCAAATTTTATACATAGATAACAAGCATTATCATAGACTACTAGTGGAACAGAATTTTGAAGGTCCATTATTTTTTTCCGTCAAACCAAGATTAAAATTTACGGAAAATAACTTTTTATTCCCTCCTAAGAGGGTAAAAAACATGATGATAACTTTGCTTAATGTTTCTTCACAAAATCCCAACGAGACATGGGCCTAAATTATTATCAAATAAAAAAAAACGTACGTAAAGCTCGCAAGTTAGTAATCAAGGGGACCACTGCAGCAGGATCCGGTCATCCCGGCGGCTCATTTTCTATGGCAGAAATCATGGGCTGCCTCCTGTACAAATTTGTTAGATATGATCCTAAAAATCCACTCTGGGAGGATCGCGATAGACTCGTTTTATCAAAAGGGCACGCCTCCCCAGGTCTCTTTTCGAACCTCGCAGTAGCAGGTTACTATGATGAGTCTGAAGTTGAGAGTCTAAGGAAGTTAGGAAGCAGGCTACAGGGTCATCCTGACTTAAAATGCCCAGGGGTTGAGTTTTGTGGTGGCTCCCTTGGAATAGGACTTTCATTCTCAGTAGGTGGTGCACTTGCTGCAAAAATTGACGGAAAAAAACATCACATCTATACCATCATTGGAGATGGTGAGTCAAACGAAGGCCAGATATGGGAAGCAGCTATGACTGCTTCAAAATTCAAACTTGATAACCTAACTGTAATTTTAGACAGAAATTTCATTCAACAAGACAACTATACTGAACGAGTGATGCCTCTAGATGAAGAACTGATAGGTGATGATATTTCAGAAATGTGGAAGAATGCGGGCCGGTGGAAGCTAGGTGACAAGTGGAGATCTTTTGGCTGGAACGTCATAGAAATAGATGGGCACAGAATTGAACAGATCGTAAATGCAATAAATTCCGCATTACGAACAAGGGGCAATCCTTCTATGATTGTGGCAAGAACCATAAAGGGAAAAGGAGTAGAACACATGGAAGACAATCCAAAGTGGCACGGCGTTGCACCAAAACCAGAAATTGCACCTATAATCGATTTAGAGATTGACTGTCAGTTTATGATAGCTCCTTCTATAATAGCAGGAGATATGACGAACCTAGAAAACGAAGTAAAAAGAGCGGCACATGGAAGAGCTGATTTTATACATCTTGACGTAATGGATGGAATGTTCGTTGCAAACAAGACCTTTGATCATACAAAAATCAGAGAGCTGAGACCAGTTACGCGAATTCCATTTGACGCTCATCTAATGATTAACGAGCCAGTTAAACACGTACACGATTACGTAGATGCTGGCAGCGATGTCATAACAGTCCATGCAGAGGTTTGTGATGAATCGAGCTTTGGGGAAATTCACGACATCTTGAGGTCGAATCAGGTTGGTGTTGGACTTGCAGTGAATCCGGAAACTGAACTACCAGCATGGTCACACAAATTCATTCCAAAGTTAGATCACCTAATAGTGATGTCCGTAGTACCAGGCAAATCGGGCCAAAAATACATCGAGTCCACTCACGATAAGACACGTAAAATAGCGAAAACTCTGGCTGAAAATAAATTCGATGGTCTTATTGAGGCTGATGGCGGTGTAGACCTTTCAAACGCAGAATCTTGTTTTCTTGATGGGGCGCGAGTCTTCGTAGGAGGCAGTGCCATAATAGGACAAAAAGACGTAAGAAGCGTCATAGCGCAATTTAGGAAAAGAATACTTCATGCAAGAAGAAAATTGCTAATCGATAAAGCTCATGAATTGGGAGGAAAAGAACTTGTCAGTAAGTGGATAGACCTACACATCATAGGCGAGAAAAAAGATGAATTAATACAAATCGCAAAGAAGGCTGGCTATGAGTGATGGTAGAACT
Organism: Nitrosopumilaceae archaeon; assembly: GCA_046759945.1. Classification (GTDB taxonomy): domain Archaea; phylum Thermoproteota; class Nitrososphaeria; order Nitrososphaerales; family Nitrosopumilaceae; genus JAEHKU01. The sequence goes on along the minus strand of JBHIDF010000002.1, from coordinate 6,849 downwards.
TAAAGACATGCGTACAACCTACGGCCAGACCCTGATCGAGATCGGAGAAGAAAATCCAAATGTTGTGGTATTGGGAGCAGATACTACTGATTCACTAAAAACAATTGGATTTGGAAAACGGTTTCCGAAAAGATTTTTCAATGTTGGAATTGCGGAAGCAAATCTAGTTTCTGTTGCAGCGGGTCTTGCGAATGAAGGAAAAGTAGCATTTGCAAGTACATATGCTATTTTTCTGCCAGGAAGATGTGTGGATCAAATACGCAATGCGATTGCATATCCTTCACGTGATGATAAAAAAGGATTGAATGTAAAGATGGTTGTGTCACACGGCGGATTAAGCGTCGGTGCTGACGGAGGTTCACATCAACAAATAGAGGATATCGCAATCATGCGAGCTATTCCTAATATCAAAGTCATGATTCCCGCCGATAGTATTGCAGTTTCTAAGCTTACTTGGATAATGTCGCAAACATACGGACCCTTCTACATGAGGATGGCACGTCCTAAAACACCTTTGGTACATCAAGAGTCTCAAGAATTTCAAATTGGAAAAGGGATAACACTATGTGATGGTTCTGACTGTACCATTGCGGCCTGTGGAATTACTGTAAAGATGGCGCTTGATGCTGCTGACTCTCTGAAACAAGAGGGAATCTCTTGTAGAGTTCTGGATATGTTTTCGGTCAAACCGATAGACTCTGCACTTTTAGAAAAGGCTGCACATGAAACGGGTTGTATGGTAACTTGTGAGGAACACAATGTCATGGGAGGGTTTGGGTCAGCCGTAGCTGAGGTGGTTTCTGAATCGTATCCTATTCAGATTAGACGAGTAGGTGTTCAGGATGAGTTTGGCGAATCCGCCAGAGACAACGAAATTCAACTCTTGCTTGAAAAATACGGTATCTCATCAGTTAATATAGCTAAAATGGTCAAAGAGGTTAGGAGCAAAACTAGATGAAAATATTCCTCGATACGGCCAACGTGGAAACGATCAGGATGTACAATGAGATGGGCCTAGTTGATGGAATCACAACAAACCCAACTCTCTTATCAAAAGAAGGCGGTGATCCTCAGAAAACGATGGAAGAAATTGTTAATATGATAAAGGGAGATGTTAGCCTCGAAGTTGTGAGTACTGAATATGAGGGGATGTTAGAAGAAGGGCGAAGACTTCGAAGGCATGGTGAGAACGTTGTCGTAAAATGTCCGATGACTCCTGAAGGCCTCAAGGCTTGTAGAACTTTGACGAAGGAAGGCATACCAGTAAATGTTACGTTAGTATTTTCTGCAAATCAAGCAATCTTAGCTGCAAAGGCAGGTGCAAAATATGCAAGTCCGTTTATCGGAAGACTTGATGATATAGGTCAGGACGGCATTGGTTTGGTAAAAGAGATTCATGACATTTACAAAAATTACAACTTTGGCACCCAATTGCTTGTTGCCAGTGTCAGACATCCGATACATGTAGTGGATGCTGGCAAAATTGGAGCAGAAGTCGTGACAATACCACCTGCGGTCTTGGGCAAAATGCTCAAGCATCAGCTAACTGACATCGGTCTGAAGAACTTTTTGGCAGACTGGGAAAAACTAAAAAAAGAAAATCCCAAGCTTCGAGTTTAAGATTATAATACTTGCTATAAAGTAAAATTTTTAGCTAATTTAGACTATCTTCATGTAGTGTATATCATTAATTCTTTTTCTTCAAGCAGTGCGTGTAAATTATGAACTGATCTGTGTACATCTTTTTCCTTTTTTGCACCTGTACATACCAGTTTTCCAGATGAAAAAATCAGAATTACTGTCTTTGGATCAAGCATTCTGTGAATGAGACCGGGGAACTGTTCTGGCTCATACATACTTCTTGGAAGAATTCGTGCTGCGTGTTCCAGGTGAATTCTCCCTCCTAGGTTTATCGAAGCAACAATATTTTGGATTGTAATTTCAGCATCTCTTTTAATTTTAATTCCACCTTTTCGAAGTCGCTGTACCACAGCTCTCACAGCTTTCTTTGATTGTTCTTCTGACTTTGCACCGGTACAAACCATCTTACCTGATCTGAAGATCAATGTGGCCGTTTTCGGTGATTTTAATCGGAATACCAATCCAGGGAATTGCTCGGGATGATATTCGACGTCAGGAAATTTTTCAACAATTTCGTTGAGGTCTACCTCTTGATTAATGGATGCAGACGCTACCACGTTCTCAATGCTGATTATAGGTTTTGTTTGAGGCAATTTCCGATTTTATATAAAAACAGTATATATACTATTTAATGTCGATCCGATTCCCTGAATGTTGAAAATGTTAATGCCTTCCTACCCACTGATACCTATATTCTTCCTCGAACAAGTCGAACTTGATATCACTAGGTCTAATACTAGAATCCAAGCTAACCTCGAAAAAACCAAGCTTTCCTTTGTATGGGATGGGAACTTTCAGCTCCAAAGTATTTCTGAGAAGAAATCCATACTTACGATTCCAAAATTCTTTCGTAGCAAGATGTTTTTTGGAGTCTGCTTTTACCTCTGACGCAGAAGCATAAACTTTTACATCATAGAGCTCGGCCTTACCAACGATAGCACCAGTTCTAAGGCTTTTTTCACTGATTTTTAATCTACTACATATATCCTTTCTAATTTTCAATGGAGCATGTACCAAAAATTCTCCACGATATTTAGTATTCCATCTTCGTAATTCAATCATTTTTCTGCCCTTTACTATTAGATCTGCATATGGTTGCGATACAGAGAGACACCTCATTTGCTATTTTTTATTAATCAAAGATCTAATAGAAGGTTGTTGAAGATTCTATTCTTCTCGGCGGCTCTTTTGGTTTTCACAATTCCAGCATCATTTGCTGAAGAACCAGAAGGATGGGGAAAACTAGCAGACATGCCAGAAGCAAAGTCTGAGATAGTAGCTGTCACGATAGGTGACAAGATCTATGTTGTTGGAGGGCTGAACAACATGGCAAGAGCCACAAATACAGTCTACATATATGATACAAAAGAGAACAGTTGGACTTTGGCAGCTCAGATGCCCGTATCATTACATCATGTTGGTGCAGCTGGACATGGTGAAATGCTGTACGTAGTTGGAGGTTATTTTGATGGATGGCAAGCATCAAACTCCTTGCTCATTTATGATTCAAAAGATGATTCGTGGATGATGGGAAAAGATATGCCAACAGCTCGGGGTGCGTTAACTGCACAATTCATTGATGGCAAACTGTATGCTGTTGGGGGACACGATCGTATCGACTATTCGGTAAATGAGGTATACGATCCCGCTTCTGACTCTTGGGAGACAAAAGCGAGCATGCTAACGTCACGAGAACATCTAGCCTCAGCTGTCTTGGATGACAAATTGTATGTAGTTGGAGGGAGAGCAGCCGGTATTGGAAATCTAAATTCAAATGAAATGTATGACTATACCACAGATACTTGGATGACCCTTGAACCTTTGCCGACACCAAGAAGCGGCCTTACAGCTTCTGTTTTAAGTGGTGCAATCTTTGTCTTCGGCGGAGAATCAAGTCACAAAACTTTCAATGAAAATGAAGCATACTTGCCAGATGAAGGATGGTTCAGTCAGATACGCATGCCGACTTCTCGACACGGACTAGGGTCAGCAACCGTTGAAGACAAAATATACGTAATTGGTGGCGGAGTTGCCCCTGGTTTCAGTTTCAGTGGATTAAACGAAGTTTATCACAATACGGTTATCCCAGAATTCGGAAAACTAGCATTAATCATAATTAGTGTTTCATTTTTATCTGCAATTATAATTGTAAGATTGAAAAATCAAAAAAAGATTTTTTTCAAGGAAACCGATTAATTTCTTCCCAAAACGTTGAGAACCTTGTTTGGAATGTCGTTTAATCTACTTGCCCCCAAGGTATTTTCATATCCTAGATATTTTAGATTGCTTGCAATAGTGGTGGCATCAGTAGTATTCTGACCAACTCCTATTGCCACCATCTTAATACCCAACATCCTGAATGAGTTTATCATTGCACGGGTAGCATCAGGATCCGATGGTTCTCCGTCAGACAAAGTGAGAAATATGTCAGGTTTTTTAGAACGCAGTATGGGGAAAATCAAATCATATACTTCTGCCAACGGTGTGCCACCGTTAGCCTGTATCTGAGCAAGTCTTTTTGCGGTAATGTTACTCCATTTTTCATTTTCGGATTTTACATTCCAGCACATGACTTGTCTTCGTTCCGTATTAAAGGCATATACTGAGAACTTTATTTTTAGAAATGAAAGCACCTCACACAAAGCTAATGTAGCTTTCTTGTACTCAAGCTGTTGTTCCGCTATACTAGATGAATGATCTAGCAGAACTACAATCCTTGCCTTTATGGCGAGCTTTTTGTCCGTGAGAAAGGGAACATGACCTTCTAGGTATGACTCTTCATCGAATTCATCACCAGCTCTGACGTGTTGTTCTTTCCAACCAGTCTTCCATTCTTTGAATTTTGCCTTAAGACTACTCACAAGTTCAGGATCGTAAATTTTCGTCTCGTCAACTTCGGTCGAGGAAGGAACACTTATTCCGATAGCTTCTGCACTCAATCCTTTGTTTTCGTTCTTTCTGTTTTCTTCTAGTAACATCTTAAATTCATCAAACACGACTCTTCCTTTGTATATCCTCTTTGGATCGACTTCTCCAAAGTCATCCTCGCGAAACTTTGCAATCTTGTGTAGTGTCTTGACAAAATTTTCAGGAGAGATTGAAAGGCCTGGTCCGCTTTTTGGTACTGACAAAGGAATAGTTATGAGAGGGTCTATATCTAAAATTTTTATTATCTCTGGAATTTTTTTTTCAAGCCACTGGGTTCTGTAGTTTTTTTCTAATGCCTTGTTTAATACTTGATTTGCAAACTCTGTTGCTTTTACAATTTTGTCAAAGTGGCTAGGCTGTATTTCACCTTTGATATCTCCCATCAGAAAATATTGTGTAAACCCTTCAACAATTCTATTCTTTCCAAAAATCGAGTTCAAAAGAGGCCGATAATTCCAAGCAAAACCATAGTAGAATATCAGTTCCTCATCCATACCGCGCCATATTTTTCTCCCAAGCATCTCAATTCTCCTAGTTTCAAGAGTGTTTAGCAAGGATCCAAACGCATGATCATTGCTGAGAATCTTGTCACAAAATCGTACTCTCATCGCCTCGTACCACAACGCAGTCCTAAATTGTCTGTATTTCTGAAAGTCTGTACCATCATAACGGTACAATGGAAACATGATAATCTTGTTTTCCTTCAGTTTAGTTTGAATCTCATTTTTCTTTCCGATTCCAACTGTTACTTTTTCTTTCTCAGACCATCGTCTAACCAGAAAAGTCGCAATCTCAAGTAACGTGTCACTTCGAAGCTGTAAAGATTGCATTAATTACCAAACATGGACGTAATGATGTCGTTTACTTTTTGATATTCAACATTGCCCCATTGCGCGTACACATTTGCAAAAACAATGTCTGCCGCTTTTCTAGGCTGTACCCCTGAGTCTAGCATCTTTGCAAATGAAATCGTCTCCCGCAAGCTGGGAGAATAATATAGTTCTTCTACTGAAGCTGCTTGTCGTAAAGAATTTGCAAGCTTTATTCCCTGCATTATTTCATCATCGTGTGAACCAGGGATGTATCTTTTGATAATTTGATGCTCAATTTCTTCCGGCGGATAATCTAGTTTTATCCTTATGGGAAACCTGCTTAGTAGCTGGGGAGGCAGCTCTTTTGTTCCCACGTGTGATAAGGGGTTAATAGTTGCAACGACAAACCAACCCCTTTTTGCATTAATTATTTGCCCATTAGACTCTTTCAAGACAATCTGTCTTCGATCATCTAACGCTTCGTCAAGTCTTAGCAAAACGTCTGCTTCAGCTGCGTTTATTTCATCAAAATATAGCAGACTCCCTTCCTTCATTGACTTTACAAGTAAACCTTCGTCAAAACCAATCGAACCATTTTCTAAAGTTTTAGCACCGATAAGATGACTTTCACGTGTTCGCAGACTGAAGTTAATTGATTCAAGCTTTACACCTTTCTTTTTGCAAAACTCTCGTACAAGGGTAGTTTTACCAGTACCCTTGGGCCCTATTACCAATACAAAAAGTCCCGTCTGATATGCTTTGTCTAAAACCTCAAAAGAATTATTCCAATCCAAATATTGAACTTCATTTAACAATATCTTCGTAAGTATTGGACTTTAATTTAAAAATAGTCTTAGTTTTCAAAGGCGCCTAATTTTGAGTAAGATTCATCCAACGTTTTGTGTAATTGTCTTTGCCACTCTTCGAATCCATTTGGATCTTTAGGATAGTTGTAGTAGTGTTCTGTTAACCACTTGTTTTGCTTTGAAGTAAACTTAAGTCCCTCTGCCAATGTTTTGTTCAAGGCACCACGAATCATCATTCCAATTTTACCTAACGTGCCAAAGTCAGGATGTTCACCTTTGCTTATTGCTTCAGCATCAAGATCTCCCAAGAAATGTTTCATTCCGTAACTGATTTGATCATTTGTCAATGTTTGTAGTAATCTTCTAAATATTTCTAGGCCAGCAGTCTTGTATCCATATTCGTTAATGAAATCAACGTTGTATTGCCATAATCCTTTTTCAGTTACGTCTCCAGCTTCTAATGCTTCTACTACATTTTTTCCAATCTGGGTTGCAGAGATTATTGCAGGACCTATTCCACCTGCATCCAAGGGCTTTGGCATCCATGCGGAATCCCCAACTACCAGATAACCGTTAGCAACCATACAGTCATTTTGTCTGCGAACAGATACTTGCCAGTTTCCCGTTGCATTGTACTTATCTTCAGGATCCTGTGACAGTTT
>JBHIDF010000001.1:0-33494 GCA_046759945.1 Nitrosopumilaceae archaeon | reverse complement strand
GAAGAAATCTCAAAAAACACTCTCGTGGTACAATACAATAATTCAGAAGAACTTGCTTCCCTTCTAGAAAAACACAAAGACGTTGCGGGTGTAATTGTAGAACCTGTTTTAGCAAATATGGGGTTAATCTTACCTGAAAAAAATTTCCTATTTGAACTCAGAAAAATTACAAATCAACATGACGTTCCGTTGATTTTTGATGAGGTTGTAACTGGATTTAGATTATCTCCGGGTGGGGCACAAGAGTATTATGGTATAAATCCTGATCTAACAACCCTTGGAAAGGCCCTTGGAAATGGTTTTGTTATAGCAGCCGTCGGTGGAAAGAAGAAAATTATGGATATCCTTGTACCAAACGGCAAAGTATACCAAGCCAGCACATATGCAGGAAATCCGATATCAGTCTCTGCGGCAATCAGTTCCATTAGAAGCATGAACAAAAACAAGAGAAAACTATATTCAAAACTTGAAAGGCATTGCAAATTTCTTTCAAACGCAGTAGATGATACAGCTACAGATCTTAGGATACCTCACCAGATCAACTCCCTAGGTTCTATGTTTCAAATTTTCTTTACAAATAAACCGGTGACAGACTACAGGTCTTCCAAAAAAGCAGATACTAAAAAATTCAAGAATCTTTTTGTCTCACTCTTGAAAAATGAGGTATTCGTAGCTCCATCTCAATATGAAACCGTATTTCTTTCCGATGCGCATACAAATTCTGACCTTAACAAAGCAATAATTGCTTATGATAAAGCTCTCAAAAGGGTGAAGAGTTGAAATATCTTGTAGGAACGCGAGGAAGTAAACTTTCCCTCGCTCAAACAAACTGGGTGATATCTGAGCTCAAAAAGAAAAACAGTGAGATAGAATTTGAAATCAAGACGATAAAGACAAAAGGAGACACTGATGCGAGACCACTTTTTACTATAAACCAAAAAGGAATATTTGAAAAAGAGATAGACAGAGCTGTTATCGGTAAGACGATTGACTTTGCGGTGCACAGTCTGAAGGACGTCCCATCAGATCTACCAGAAGGGTTAATTTTAGCTTCTATTCCGAAAAGAGAAGCTGTAAATGATGTTTTCATTTCAAGTGACGGTTCGACACTTGAATCAATAAAGCCGGGTGCAGTAATTGGTACAAGCAGTTTGCGACGGGCAGTACAGATATCAAGAAAAAGATCTGATGTAACTGTCAAACCTGTACGTGGAAATGTTGAATCTAGGATAAGAAAGATTGGTGAAGGAGTATATGATGCCGTTGTTTTGGCTCAAGCAGGTATTGCAAGACTAAAACTCGATGTGAAATTTACCAAACTCTCAATATCTGATTTCCCTCCATCACCAGGGCAAGGGGCGTTAGCAGTAGTTGCAAGAAAGGATGATGTCAACACTGTACAAATGCTGAAAAAAATTGAAGATGAGAAATCAAGACAAGCAATTGAAGCTGAAAGGACACTGTCAAAATACGTAGAGTCTGGGTGTAGATTTCCTATTGGTGCTTACGCGCAACCTGACGGGCAAAGTATGAGACTCACTGTTACAGCGTATTCAGTCGATGGCAAACGATCCATAGTAGTTGAAAAGACAGCAAGCATTTCAGAGCCAGAACTGCTTGGTAATGTAACTGCCAAAGAGCTTGAAGAAAAAGGAATAGGCAACCTAGCGCTTAATTGGCGAGAAAAGGTAAGAGAATGGAATAAAAAATGAGAGGTAAAGTGTACCTAGTGGGAGCGGGTCCTGGCAACCCGAAGTTAATCACGCTAAAAGCAGTCGAAATCATCAAAAAAGCAGATGTTGTTCTATACGATAGGCTTGTTAGCAAAAAAATTCTTGAAATGATTCCAAAGAAAGCCATGAAAATTTATGTTGGGAGAGATGTTGGTGACAACTACAAACATCAAGATGACACAAACAACAAGATGATAAAATTCGTAAAAACAAAAAAGACCGTGGTCAGGTTAAAAGGAGGAGATCCAACAATTTTTGGCAGAGGCGGTGAAGAAGCAGAATTTCTGAAAAAACATGGCATAAAGGTAGAATTTATCCCTGGAATTACGTCAGCTATCGGTTCAGCAATTTATTCTGGAATTCCGCTTACTCATAGAAAATACTCTTCATCTGTTGCTTTAGTTACTGGACATGAAGACCCCCTAAAGAAAAAAGAATCCGTCAAATGGAAGAAGCTAGCTACCTCAGTTGACACCATAGTAGTTCTGATGGGGCTGTCTAGAATTGATACTATATGCAAAAATTTGATTGCAGGAGGCTTGGATAAAAAAACCCCAGTGGCTGTCATACAAAATGGTACTACAATCAAACAGAAGACGGTAAAAGGCACTCTTTCTACAATATCAAAAAATGTATCCAGTGCTAAGATCAAACCACCTTCCGTGATTATAGTAGGGAAAGTGGTCAATCTCTCAGAAAAAATTCTATGGCGAAATAAGGAATGATTGAAGGAAAAACAATAGCTATTACGCGTTCTAGAAAAGATTCGGAAGAATTCCTTAAATTGATGACTGAAGAAAGAGCGAAACCAATCTCACTACCAACTATAGAGCTTGTAAGTAAAGGCGAAAAGATAGTTGACGAGTTTTTAGATTCCATAAAGGAATACGATCCTGACTATTCTGTCTTCATGAGTTCAAAGGCTGTTAAACTTCTGTTTGAAACTGCAAGGAAAGTTTCAAAATATGAAGTTCTTCGACTATCGGTTGCTAATACTATCGTAGTTGCAGTAGGGCCAAAGACCAGATCTACACTCGAATCAGAAGGTATCAGAGTAGCTTACACGCCTCGAAGATATTCCTCCGTTGGTGTAGGAGAGGTCCTTACAAGACTGAATCCAGAAGGAAAAAAAGTAATACTTCCTCGTAGCGGTGCATCTACTCCCTTTCTTTCTCAATTACTGGAGAAGATAGGGTTGGAAGTAAAAGAGATCTATCTTTATAATGTTCGCACCTTTCGCGACACATCACAATGGAATGAGTTTAGATCGTTATTTTCAAAGAGCGTGGTAGATGGTATTGTTTTTACAAGCGCGTCGTCTGTAAGTGGATTCTTTGAAATCATGCTTAACGATTATGACGAAAAAACATTGTTACAAAAATTACGAAAGATCAAAGCGGTTGCAATCGGACCATTTACTGGAAACGAACTGAAAAAATTTGGGATTGATCCAATTGTTTCAGAAGTTCATACAATTTCTGGCGCGTTTGAAACTATCAAAAATATTTTTTCGTTAGCTTGACCTACTTAGCTTTACCTACTTCGACAAAACCCTTGCAACGGTTGTAGAATCTATTTATAATATAACACGGTTATGCTGGTAGATGACTACTGAAAACGTTGAGATGGATTACAGTAAGTACGACTTTAAAGATTCTACTGAAATGTATGTTCACCTCAGTAAAAAGGGTCTTACAAAAGAAACAGTTGAGGAGATTAGCAAGTTAAAGGGTGAACCAAAATGGATGTTGGACTTTAGACTACGAGCTTACAAACACTTTATGAAAAGACCCATGCCAAACTGGGGAGGCGATCTGAAAAAGATTGATTTTCAAAATATCTACTATTACGCAAAGGCTTCTGAAAAGACAGAGAAGAATTGGGATGATGTTCCAGAAGATGTGAAGAAGACCTTTGACAAACTAGGAATCCCAGAAGCAGAAAAGAAGTTCCTTGCGGGAGTTGGTGCGCAATACGAGTCTGAGGTTGTATACCACAACCTTCGAGAAGATCTTCAGAAACAGGGAGTCATATTTTTAGACACTGACACGGCTCTCAAAGAGCAACCAGAAATTTTCAGAAAGTATTTCGGTAAAGTAATTCCTCCTGAGGACAACAAGTTTGCCGCTCTAAACAGTGCAGTATGGAGTGGTGGCTCGTTCATCTATGTGCCACCCGGCATCAAAGTTGACATGCCACTACAGGCGTACTTTAGAATTAACGCAGAAAACATCGGACAGTTTGAGAGAACTCTAATCATCGTAGATGAGGGTGCGGAATGTCATTATATTGAAGGATGCACAGCACCCGTCTATTCCTCAGAGTCGTTGCACTCTGCTGTAGTAGAGTTAATTGCACACAAAGACGCAAAATTGAGATATACAACTATCCAGAACTGGAGTAACGACGTTTATAATCTGGTTACAAAACGAGCCTATGCCTATGAAGGCGCAAAGGTAGAATGGATTGATGGAAACATTGGAAGCAAGCTCACAATGAAGTATCCAGGGATATATCTATTAGGAGAAAGGGCTCACGGTGAAACACTATCCGTGGCATTTGCTGGTAAGAACCAACACCAAGATACCGGTGCTAAAATGATTCACATGGCGCCAAACACTTCATCCAGAATCACGTCAAAATCTGTAAGTCGCAGTAACGGAAGATCTACGTACAGGGGATTGCTACACGTCGCAAAGGGTGCAACAAACGTGAAGTCCACTGTGAGATGTGATGCGCTTCTTCTAGATGATACATCAAAAACCGATACATACCCATACATGGAAATTAACCAAGAGGATGCCACAGTCACACATGAGGCAACCGTAGGAAAAATTGGTGACGAACAAATCTTTTACTTGATGAGCAGAGGTTTCTCAGAAGAAGACGCTCTGACTCTTATTGTGAATGGATTCATGGAACCATTCACCAAAGAGCTCCCAATGGAGTATGCAGTAGAGCTTAATAGATTGATAAAACTAGAAATGGATGGTTCTGTCGGCTAAAAGATGCACCTTCGCATTTTTGTGATTAACCATGCAGCAACTTACTCTATCAACACTTAGAGCGAGTCACGTAGACGAAATTTCATCTGAGAAAAACGAACCATCTTGGCTTAAAGAGTATAGAAAGAATTCATTCTCAGTCTATCAAGATCTCCCTACAGAAGTATCTCCTCTTTATAACAAGTATTCCGACGTAAACAAAATGGATCCTAATCAGGTATCACTTTCTATGAGCTCAGACAAATCCGTTCCAGGTTTTCTTAAAGAAAGACTCGATGAAATTGCAAATGACGTCAGAGCCGTGCAAATAGGTTCAAACATACTAGAGATAAACCTACCTGAAGATCTAAAATCAAAAGGACTGGCTATATCTTCTATAGATGAAGCAATGAAAAATCATTCTGATATAATCAGAAAATCATTGGAGGAAACCAATCCAAAAGAAGATAAATACACTGCATTAAACAATGCGTTTTTCAACTCAGGTATTTTCATTTATGTTCCAAGAAATCTAATTTTAGACAAAGCAATCCACATAATTTCTTCACTTCCTCTTGATGGAACTTCTACTATTTCTCGAAATGTTGTGGTTTGTGAAGAAAGCAGTAAGGCTTCAATAGTCCAGGAATTATATGCACCAAAAGCACCTAAACAACAAGCATATCTTGAACTGTTAAATGTGAAAGTCGGACCAAACAGCGAACTTGAGATGACAACACTACAAGCAATGGACCAAAACGCAGTCAACTTTTCCACGCGAAGATGTGATGTAGCTCAAGATGGTCGAATCAACTGGTATCTGGGATTGTTTGGGGCCATACTCTCTAGATACAAAATTGATAATTATCTAACTGGAAGAGGTGCAACAGCAACTGACTCTGAAGTTATTTTTGGAAACAAGAATCAGTCCTTTGACATAACGTCCAATGTGAATCATTTGGCACCATCCACCGTAGGGCAGGTTAATGAAAAATCTGTCTTGAAGGATACTGCTAAATCTCTATTCAAAGGAATGATAAGAATTAAAGAAAATGCAGCCCATTCACAATCGTTCCTTTCAGGACGTTCAATTCTGCTGGATAAGGGAGCTAAATCCGATTCTATACCTGGCCTTGAAATCTTTACGAACGATGTCAAAGCAACACACTCAGCATCTGTTGCTCAAGTTGATGAAGAACAAGTATTCTACCTTGGAACCCGTTGTCTTGACAAACCCGAGGCCGAAAGGATCATCGTAGAAGGTTTTCTAGAACCCCTATCTAGGAAGATGTCATATCAAGTACGTGCGTGGGTTGCATATCTTATAGAATGTAAGTGGCTGGGTCGTGATCTCACCATCAAATCGGATGAGCAATTAAAGGCAATAGCAGAAGTAGAAGAGGTCAGATACCGTGAAGCTGATCAGCTGGAGACCCATTACAAGTACAGGTGAGTAGGTATGGGAGAATGGGTAAAAGCCTGTGACAAAGATGAACTTGGAAAAGGGGAAATGTATAGCTTTGATCACGATGATAAAATGATTCTTCTAGCAAATTGTGACGGAAAAATTTACGCTACTGACAGAATTTGCACCCACGCTGAAGCTGATCTTTCAACAGGTATGCTAAACGAAACCAACGTGACCTGTCCGTTACACTTGTCAATCTTTAACCTCGAAGATGGCGAGCCTCAAAATCTTCCAGCAGAAAAGCCGTTGAAAACGTACAATGTTAAAATAGACCAAAACAAGATTTACGTGGAGGTGTAAAATTTGCAGACAAGTGCTCTAAGTATTGAAAAAATTAGAAAAGATTTTCCAATTCTCCAACGCAAAGTACGTGGCAACAAACGTCTAGTTTATTTTGATAACGCTGCAACTTCTCAAAAACCACTTCAGGTGATAAATGCTATCAATGATTACTATCTGAACCACAATGCGAATATCCGCAGAGCAGTTTATTCACTTGCAGAAGAAGCAACTGAATCCTTTGAAATAACAAGAGACAAAGTTTCAAAATTTATCAATGTAAAGAGTCGTGAAGAACTAGTCTTTACACGGGGTACTACTGAAGCAATTAATCTTGTAGCTTATTCATGGGGGAGGCAGAATGTAGGAAAAGATGACATTGTGGTGACAACAGAGTACGAGCATCACAGCAACATTGTGCCTTGGCAGCTACTCACGAGGGAAAAATCAGCAAACCTTGAGTATATTGGCATTGATGACAATGGAGAGCTAATACTGGATCAACTAGATAACTATCTTGAAACTGGGAGAGTAAAACTTGTAACCTTCAGCCAGGTGTCAAATGTTTTGGGAACCATCACAAACACCAACAAAATCATTGAGAAGTGTAAGAAAGCGGGAGTAACGACATTTGTTGATGGCGCACAGTCGGTTCCTCACATGAAAGTCGATGTTACCAGTATGGGTTGTGATTTTTTTGCGTTTTCCGGACATAAGATGCTTGGGCCTACAGGAATAGGGATCTTGTGGGCAAGGAGGGAGCTCTTGGAAAATATGCAGCCCTTTCATGGTGGGGGGGACATGATACGGGAAGTACACAAGTATGAGACAATTTGGAATGATCTTCCGTACAAGTTTGAAGCAGGAACTCCAAACATTGCAGACGTTATAGGATTTGCAGCTGCTATAGATTACCTAAACGACTTGGGAATGGAGAGAGTAAGAGAACATGAAGTGAAACTAACAGAATATGCATTAAACCAGCTTTCTGAAATCAAACGAATGAAGATTTATGGCCCACGTGATATTTCAAAGCGGGGCGGTGTTATATCATTTAATCTAGGCGACATTCACCCACATGATCTTGCAACTATAATTGACGAAGATGGAGTTGCGATAAGGTCAGGGCATCACTGTGCACAAGTGCTTATGGAAAGACTCGACGTAGCTGCAACATCTCGCGCAAGTTTCTATATCTATAATACCGAAGAAGAAGTTGATGTTTTGAGCAAATCCCTCAATAGAGCAAAGGACATGTTTAAGCTTTGAGCAGTGCGGATATTTATCGAGAAATAATTCTAGATTATTACAGGAATCCTCGAAATTTTGGAAAGTTAGAAAATCCAGACATTGTGAAACGTGATAGCAACCCCCTTTGCGGTGATGAACTTGAGATGCACATCAACATAAAAGACAACAGGGTATCGGACGTAAAATTCACAGGGAAAGGATGCGCAATAAGCCAGGCTAGTGCTTCGATGCTGACAGAAATGATGATGGGAAAAGACTTCGAAGAGGTCAAGAAACTTGCTAAAGAAGATATTTTAGAAAATCTTGGCCTGACTGATTTAGGTCCTACAAGATTAAAATGTGCTTTACTATCGCTTAAGGTTCTGAAATCTGGAATCTATTCTTATCTGATTAGCAAGCTGAAGGATACTGCTTCAGCAAATAAAATAAAAGAAGAAGCGTCCAATTTGTTCTAACATGGGAGAGTACACCCCTTCAGTACCCATTCTCTTGCAGATAAGAAAAATAATTTTTGAAAGATTCAATGATGTAGACAAGCGATTTACAAACGATGAGATTTTTGAGATTATAAAACAGAACGGTGACATAGACAACTCATGGACGATAGATGATACGGAAGTTTTTTTCAAACAGTTGTGTGATGAAGGAATGATAAGAATTATCGCCCAAGACTTTACTACCCAGTGGTTCAAACTTTTTGATGTGATTGAGAAGTTAAAGTGTAATTCATGTAATTATGAAGTTTATTTGGACAAGTCAGAAGAGAGAAGATGTCCAAATCCCTCCTGCAAGGCACCTATTTAGATCTGTATCTCTTTGCGGCCTCTTCCAAAGAACGGATCATTGGTAACTTGTTTCCGGATAAGTAAAGAACTAGCGCACCACCCGCTGAACTGATATGATCTATCTTTTCCGTCAGACCATATTTTTGCAATGCGGAAGTAAGGTGGCCTCCACTTACGATCGTTGTTGCGAAAGAACTTGCAACTCCTGTTAACAAACTTTTTGTACCAAAGCTAAAATTGTCGTCTTCAAAGAATCCTGGAGGACCACTAATGAATACTGTTCCTGCACTGGAAATGGTCTTAAGATAATGATCAATAGTTTTTGGACCAAGATCAAGTATCCGGTCACCTTTTCCAACATCACGAACATCCACTTCAACTCTTGAACCATCCTTGTCTATTGCGACGTCCACGGGCGTTGAAAAAGCGTCAGGATACTCTCCAATAAGAGAGTGAGCGCTGGCAACTACCTCTTCTTCTCTGTTTATACCGAGAGGATACTTTATTCTTGCCTGAGCTCGCATGAAGACATTTCCAATTAGACCTGTAAGAAGGACTTGATCTGCTCTGCCGTTTTTCATTAAAGTCTTTATTGCTTCGATTCTATCTACTACCTTTGATCCGCCTAGCACGATAACGTGAGGCGCTTTTGCTACAGTCATGATTTCATCTAGTTTACGAACCTCTCGTTCCACTATTCTTCCCGCACATGCAGGTAACACATGTGGAAGGCCAATTATTGAGGGATGTGATCTGTGGGCACTTGGAAATGAATCTAGAACACAAAGATCAAAAAGCCTTGAAAGTCTTTTCACCATTATTGTTTTCGCTGCCTCAGCAGGAGTGAATTCGTAATTTTCTTCGGCACAAAGCCTGAGATTATCGAGCAAAAGTATATCGCCATCTTCTAGATTCTTGATTTCCTTTTGAGCTTGAGTACCGATTACATCTTCAACATACTTTATCTTTCTACCTAGAAGTTTTTCAAGTACCCTAGCATGTTTTTCCATTCCTGTATAGTCATTGTTTCCAACCCTGCCCTGATGTGAAGCCACAACTACTTTCGCTCCTTTGAGTACCTTTATCGAATTGGTGGCATATTCTATTCTCCTTGTTCCTGATATCTCCATTGTTTGAGGATCTATCGGACAGTTCATGTCAACACGGAGGAAAACAGTCTTTCCTTTAGTATCGAAATCATCAAGCGTGAGAAAGTTCACGCCGATTCTTTCTTTTAGTGCGGTTAAAATCTTTTAGCCGATCAAACAAAATCCAGATACGAAAAGTGGTGGGCAATTGGACAGTTAAATTCGAGAAAAAAGTTCACCAAAGTTATTGATTACGTTAAATACTTTAGGAGAGGCATAAAATAAAGACGACATTGTCTGGGTGTGCATGATTGCAACAATGGATTTTTGACATAAGATCTAGACCCTTCTTTTTGTTGCTTGCAACATTTATCATAATTTCGTATCTTGTCCATGCAGGATTTACTTCTCAGTTTGATGAGGACGTAAGCATTTATTTTCAATCGGTTGCTGGTAGCACACTTTTAGATCTTAGCATGTGGTTCTTCACGGAGATCGGAGGAATCTTTACTATGCTCATTTTTTCAGTGGTACTATTTATCATAAAAAAGACACGACGAATTGGTCTCGTCTTGATCTTGTCTGTGTTGGTGGGTACTATAGTTTCTGGCTACCTTAAGGCCTATGTAATAGATAGAGATAGGCCTGACTTGGATTATCTGGGAACATCGTTTCCGATAGAGCTTGAACCGGATACTTTTGTATTAGGAACAACTGGATCTTTTCCATCAGGACATGCTACGAGGGTAGCAGTGTTTGCCTTTGTCTTGGGGTTTGCATTGTCTACTAAATTTCCAAGAGGGTGCTACCTCATTTGGATCTACCCTTTTGTGGTCTCTGTAAGCAGAATGTTCGTCTTGCAACATTTTCCAACTGACGTAATTGCTGGAACGATTCTTGGTGTTCTAATTGCAACAACAGTTTCAAAACTTTTGAAATTAAATTTAATATTTGAAAAACTAAAGACCTAGACTCTGAAAAGCCCTCGAACTAATTAAAACAATTGCGTAATGAGATTTATCATGGTGGTATATCCAGTAACGCACATCACGCTCTTGCTTTGTTTTCCTCAAACCATAATTCAATTCATTTACAAGCAAAAACCCTATCCTTCTTGCAATCGTCTTGTCTTTAGGCATCAATACCTTAAAGCCATTTTTTTGTGTTGAAAATCCTGCTTTCACTAGTTCCGATGCTGTTTTTGATGCATCTCCTTCATCGTTCACCTCAAACGTTTTGGAGATGGGTATATTAGAGGGATGAAAATCCATAGGGCATTTCTTTTACTTTAACAAATAAAACCTTCCAGAACAAATTTTTTATAGACATAAAAATTTTAGAAAACTGATGGCATCAGTCAAACGTCTCATCGAAATGTCACGAAGGGCCAAAATTGCTGCTACTAGTGAAAGAAGGCGAAAAGAAAGAAGCCTCAAAAAAGCTATTTCATTAAAAAGGGGTTCTTCATCTAGCCTGAGTTCTTTGCAAAGGGGACTGGAGTCTTTTCATGAAAATATTGGTGACGTTTCCAATTTGCTAAAGCAGCGTTTGGCACAACAAGATAGTATTAGAAGGTTAAAATCTGCTGCTGAAGAGCGTCTGAACCAAGAACAGGAAGCAAAGGGCCGAGCCGAACAGGAGATAGAGTTAGCTGATTCTGCAGAAGAAAAAGAGAGTGCTCTTGGAAGACTCAAAATAATAAGTGACAGGATTTCAGAGTTGAAATCGGAGATTAAGCAGAGGCTTTCTACTGAAAAAAAACTATCCAAAACCATTGAAGAATATTCAAAGCTAAAATCAAGACTTGCAACTCGGGCAAAAAAGAGATTACAAAACAAACCCGTGCTTTTGGATTTAGTCAAGTCAAGTAAAAAGAAATCAGAAAAACTTCAAGCTCAACTAGGAGCAAGCAGAAAACGTGAACAAACTGCTGCACTAAATCTTGCCAAAATAACTAAAAAGTTTGCACTTCTCAAAGCCAAACAACGCAAAATAAAACGAGCCGTTAAGAAAAGGTCAAAGACCAAGAGAAGGACCGTCAGAAGAAGATTGAGAAAAAAACCTGCAAGAAAGCAGAGGATAAGGCTAAAGCGCAAACCAGTAAAGAAATTAGTAAGAAGAGCAAAACGAAAACTGAGAAGAAAATCTAGAAAATTAAAGGGTAGAAAGACAAAAACTAGAAGATGACGACATAGATTTTACGCTTAATTAATATTCCATATCTATTGCATTCTATCAGATGTCTTCAAAAATCTCAGTAGAGATTTCTTCAATGCCAGAATTAAATGAACCATACCTTATCTGTGGACTACCAGGCAGCGGATATGTTGGAAAGCTTGCAGCTGATTATCTCGTGGAACAACTCAAGGGAAAACAGTTTGCAGACATGTTTTCAACGTCTTTTCCACCTCAAGTAACAATTCAATCTGATGGAACTGTAGATTTGATTAAAAATTCCCTTTACTACTGCAAAACCAGTTCACAAGACTTGGTACTTTTGACTGGAGACGCACAACCTACCACCCCAGAAAGCGAGTATGCCTTGGCAGAAGAGATTATTGGTATATGCAAAAAGCTTGGTGTGAAAACCATCTATACACTGGCAGCTTACATAACTGGCTCCTTTGCTAAAAATCCCAAAATGTATGGAACAAGCACTTCTGTTCAAATTGTAAAAGATTTTTCAAAAAACGGAATAATTACGATGAACAGTGGCAGCATCACTGGAATGAATGGACTGATAATTGGTGCAGGAAAAAAAGCGGGTATAACTGGAGTTTGTTTGTTAGGCGAAACGTCGGGCTATGTTGTTGATGCAAAGGCGTCCAAATTGGTTCTAGAGGCACTCACAAGGATAATTGGAATCCAAGTTGATATGAATGAGCTTAACAAAAGAGTACGAGACACAGAGCAGATTGTTAAACAAATAGAAGCGCAGGGCGGACAACGGCCTCCGAGTGTACCAATGCCTGTGCAGTCAGATGATAAAAAATTAGGATACATAAGCTAGATATGTCAAGACGAGGGCCTATCGTCGCAATTGGCGGAATAGTGCTGATCATAGTGGCCTTTACCATAGCATATTCAGTACTACCCTCAATGGAGCCATCAATAGCTACAGGAAGTGTCTTCTCTACCATAGAAGGTATGTTTGACTATGTTTCTGAAGAAACCCAAATCTACACTGGAGATTCTCACTCTTTTTCGTTTACTACCTCAACCTCTGAGGTGCCGCTGATGTGGGGACTCCACATCTTAGATTATCAGCAAGGCGATCGGCTTTCTATATCAGTTTCTAATATTTTCGGGGATAACTTAGCTGGACTCGAAACGCGTGAACCATTCGTTTTTGAGATGTTTCAAATACCCAAGGCTGACACTTACAGCTTTGTTGTAGAAAACAAAGGGATAAGGCCAGTCACCGTGTTCATGGTGTTTTCTGAGGATCCAGAAAATTCAGAAGCCATGTTAGACCCCAACTCCCCCTTTCTTAAAACCCTGATACCATTAGCAATCTCTGGCATCCTCTTGATAATCGGAATAATAGTATTGATGGTGGGGATAATTTTAGCCGTCGTAGATTGGAGAAAAGGAAAAAGTGAATCTAGGTATATTTAGGATTCTATAACGGATAACGTTCCGTATTTTCCCACGTTTAGGGAAATTTCTCCCCTGAATTCTTTCGTATACCCATTCTTTATTTGGACCTTCGAACCCTGTTTAACCTTGTTTATGTCATCACCCCAAAGCGTAAGCTTTACTTCTCCAGAATCATCTGTTAGGACCGCATCTGCAACTTGAGCTGTTCCTCCGAATTTTAAGTTCACAGTTCTTGGTTCACTGATACTCTGTATTGTACCCTCTACGTCTATCTGTCTTCTCATCTTAGATACTTCGTTTACTGAGACCATGAGCGATTTTTCTGTGACTAAATTATAAGTCTTTTTAAATAAACATTTGAGACAATCGTACACTGAATCTGAAGATTTGACTCGTTTGACCGTTTTACAAAAGAAAAACATTCTTGATTTTTTTCAAGTTTCAGTTATATAATCAGATTTTAAAGTCCACCTTGCAGGGGTACCGAAGCCCGGTCAAACGAGGAGGACTCAAGATTCCTGATATAGGAAATCCTTTCCCTTAGGGGTTCGAGGGTTCAAATCCCTCCTCCTGCACATAGAACGTCACGTAAGAGGCAATCCACCTTAATTTTGTTAAAATATGTACTAATGAATTATCTAGGCTTTAAGTAACTTTACAGAATTTACTTTATGTTTTGATAATTCCTCGTGAAGCATGGCATGAGATTCGTCTGTAAAAGTTAAATCGCATCTATAACATTTCCATGCCTTCTTAACCATTAATTATATAACACTCTCAATTTCATTTAAAGATATTGTACCTTTTGTTCTTTTTTTTGATAACCTGATCATTAAATTGTAAACAATTATTTTTTGACAATCCAATTAAGTTTTAGACATTTTATTCTAGGAGACCCTACAAGCAAGGGTTTAGATTCGTAAATTTTGGCTACTAACTAGCCGATGGTAGAAATATTCGATGTATTCGGGGAACTTTCCTACTTTGGTATTTTTCTCTTACTTATTGGAATGAATACTGCACCCATTCTCATGCCGCCAACCTGGATTGTCTTGTCGACCCTTTACGCAGCTGATTCATCGTTGAACCCACTGATTCTTTCTTTTGTAGGAGCAACAGGATCATTGATTGGAAGATCTTTTTTGATGTATTTGACTCGGTCCCTTCGTAAATTTTTGGGTGATGAAAGGAAATCAAGCCTTGATACTGTGGCTGCCTTTCTAAAAAGAAGGTATGGATTTTTTATCGCCTCTTTTCTTTTTGCAGCTTCACCTCTTCCAAGTAACATGCTTTTTATCGCCTACGGAATAATGAGGGCCAAAAGTATAGGTCTTTTCGCAGGATTCTGGACGGGACGTGTAATTTCGTATTATGTAATGATATCAGTAAGTCAGGTAGCGTTAGTCCCATTTTTGGAATTGTTTCAAAATAGACTCGTTGGAATACTAGTTGCAGATTTTGGAGGTCTTGCGTTCGTTGTATTCTTCGCATCTATAAACTGGAAGGTGTTGCTGACTGAAAAGAAACTAACTTTTGTGAAACCAAAGCTTTGGAGACTTTGAATTGCAGGAGCTGGAAAGACTAAAAAAAGAAGTAAGAAGGAGGATAGAAAAAAATGACATAGCTCATGATTTTGAGCACATAATGCGTGTTTACAAAAATGCAGTAAAGATAGGTAGAAAAGAAAAAGCAAACATGAAGACTCTACTAACAGCGGTTCTGTTACATGACATCGTATCTTTTCCGAAGTCAGAAAGCCTAACTAAGAGTTCTTCCACAAAAAGTGCTTTGGAAGCAAAAAAAATTCTTGAAAAATTTTACTTCCCTCAAAAAGATATTAAGATAATTTTAGATGCAATAAGAGATCATAGTTATTCCAAAAACAAAATTCCAAAAACTTTGGAGGGTAAGATCCTACAGGACGCGGATAGGCTTGATGCAATAGGTGCAATTGGTATTGCGAGAGCCTTTGCAACTGGAGGTGCTGAAAAGAGACCACTTTATAACGAAACTGAGCCATTCGGCTTATTCAGAAAGCTTGATGACAAAAAATGGACACTCGATCATTTCTATAAGAAACTCCTCGTTTTAGAAAGAAGGATGAACACTAACACTGCAAAGGTTGAGGCAAGACGAAGGACCAAAATAATTAAAAATTTTCTACATGAGCTGAGAAGAGAGATTTAGCCGTAATCTATGTATCTCTGGTATCTTCTTTCGATCTCCGGGTTCTTGCCAGAAATAATTTTTTCAACTTCGCTTTTTTTTCTACTTTTGATAAAAGCGATCATTTCATTGAAATCACTAGTTCGGGGGAACGATTCAAAAAGAGGTTCAAGCAGGTTAAAATACTCGACTACCTTGTTTCGGTATTCTTCTCTGGAAGGTTTTTCGATTTTATTTAAGCGAAACCATATCATTGCCCAGCTTGCTCCTGCCACGTGGGGAAGCAGATCAAAGGCTCGCTCTATTTCAAAACGTTGATCTTCTCTCATTCTTTATCCCATTTCATTTTAGATATGACGCGATAGCCTTTGAAAAGTACGTAACTATCATGTCTGCTCCCGCTCTCTTGATTCCAGTTAAAATTTCTGTAATGACTTCGTTCTCATCAACCCATCCTAGCTTTGCAGCTCCTTTTACTAATGCGTACTCACCCGAAACACTGTAAGCAGACAGTGGAATGTTGAATTTTCTTTTTACTTCCGCAATTATGTCAAGATAAGCCAATGCAGGTTTTATCATTACAATATCGACGCCCTCGTTGATATCATCTGCAACTTCTCTCATAGCCTCATTTGGATTTGTGTAAGGTAGCTGGTAAGATTTTCTGTCACCAAACTGGGGTGCACAATGCGCCATGTCCCTGAATGGAGAATACAACGAGGAACGATGTTTTGCAGAGTGTGACATTATTCCAACATCCGAAAAACCTGCATCATCGAGCGCTTCTCTTATAGCCCTCACTTGGCCGTCCATCATTGCAGATGGTGATACAAAGTCAGCACCTGCTCTAGATTGGCTCACAGCAATCTTTGCCAGTGTTTCTATACTGGAATCATTATCTATCTTGTTGTCTTTTACAAGCCCACAGTGGCCTACGGAAGTATACTGACAAAGACAAACGTCAGCCATTATTACAATATTTTTGCTCAAATTCTTCCGTATG
This sequence comes from Nitrosopumilaceae archaeon, assembly GCA_046759945.1. Lineage (GTDB taxonomy): Archaea > Thermoproteota > Nitrososphaeria > Nitrososphaerales > Nitrosopumilaceae > JAEHKU01. The sequence goes on along the minus strand of JBHIDF010000001.1, from coordinate 17,137 downwards.
TCTGAGATTGCTTTTTGAACCACACCGTTTTCTGCATAAGCAGACGTCCCCCCCTCATCTTTCTTGGCTGGGACGCCAAACAACATTATTGCGGGGATATTCAAATCTGCTATCGAGTTTGCTTCATCTATAACGCTTGTTGGTGCGAGTCTTTCAACGTCTGGCATCGAGTCTGAACGCGCGTTAGATTTCAAATCTTCCTGAACAAACATAGGACAAATCAAATCATTAGTAGAAAGCCTGACTTCTTGCACAAGATCACGGATTTTCTCATTTTTTCGCAATCTTCTAAGACGTCTATTTGGAAAAGAAGTCATATTCAAAGTGTTCCTGATAGCAATATAATCTCTTAATCCTAAAAATCAGCTTCCGTATTAGATAACGTACCATAGGTAATGATGAGTATTCTATTCTTTTTTCTTATAGTTGAAAAGCTTGTTAGCAGCTCTGAGCGCTTCAGAGTCACCTTGTTCCGATGCCTTTCTTAAATTGTTCATAGGGGCGGAAATGATTCCTTCGACAACTGCTTTCGTGAGATCATTTATTATTTTGATTTTTTCCTTGTCAGTTTCTTTGAGCATTTGAAGTGCCTTTTGCAATTCTTTTTGTCTAACATGGTCTACTTCTTTGAAGACTTCTTTGACTATTGGTTCTGCTTCTAACCTTTTCATGGCTGCTTCTACAACTGGTAGTTCTTCACTAATTATTTTTTCCGCAGAAGATACTTGACCCATTCTGTTCCTCATGTTCTTGTCTACAATCTCTGCTATCTGGTCTAAATTCATCATTTTTATGCTTCCTATTGTGGAAATTTTTTCATCAACCGTTCTAGGATTTGACAGGTCAAGTATCATCATCCCATTCTTTCGTTTGTCCATCGCTTCTTTGATTCTATCATATGTAACGAGGAAAAAGGGGGCCATTGTAGCTACGAACAAGACGTCAAACTTTTCGAAACCATGAAGCACTTCTTCAAAATTGATCGGTGTGCCTCCTAGCGTTTCTGAAAATGATTTTGATCTTTCATATGTTCTACTTGCTACAAAAAACCCGAGATCTCTTTTGTTTAGGGACTTTGCGACTAAGCTTGCAGCTTCGCCTGTTCCAATAAGTAAGATGCACTTAGAGCTCAGGTTATCGATATTTTCTTCGGCAAGCTTTACTGCCATAGAACCAACTGATATGCTTCCACGATTTATACCGGTGCTAGTCCTTATCCGACTCCCCAAGCGGACTGCTTTGTCAAAAAGTGTGTTTAGATTTTTTCCAGAAGTGTTAAACTTTCGTGCTGTCGTAATTGATTTCTTGATTTGACCGAGGATCTGCTCCTCTCCCACCACTAGCGAGTCAAGTCCTGAGGCCAGTCTTAAAAGATGTTCATATGCTTCATTCCCATGACTCAATTCCAAGTTTTCCTTGAAGGCATTTTCTTCAAGACCCGTAAGAGACGCCCAAGTCTTTTTTATCCTCTCTATGTCACCATCACCTCCTGTGTAAAACAACTCAACTCGATTACATGTTTGTAAGATTACACATTCTCGTAACTCTGAATGTTCCTTAAACGAAGAATATGCTGAATCAATATCTTTGAAAGTAAATCTTTCCAACATATGTATGGGAGATTTTCGATATGTTACTCGTGCGTTGATTACTTTCCCACCCATTTCACATTCTCCAACATGGCCATTACTCTTTTTTGCGCTTTTTTTAGGTTGCCTACTTTAATAAATTGTCTAATCCTGATATCATTCATAACTCCATACAAGAATTTTTTACGTCCAAGAACCGTTGGAATTTTTTTCTTTGCTTTCTCCCTAGCGATCTGTTGTAGTTTAATTTGATAAATGTCCTCTTTTTTTATGATTTTTTTGAGAACTTTTTCAGTTTGTAACTTTAGCTTTCTAGCCATAGCTGGACTTCTACCGCCTGTGGAAACTGCAATTTGAACAGTATCTTGTATGTTGATGACTGAAGGGTGAGCAAAGTCGCTCACCTCAGGGTCATCAGCAGCATATACGTAGCATCTCATCTTCTTTGCCTTTTGTACTATCTTTCTATTGAGCTCTTTATCATCCGTCGCTGCCATCACTAGAAACGGTTTGTATTTTAAAAGAAAATTAGTATCCTTTAGTCTAACTTTTTTGAAAACAATTTTCTTTTTCTTTACGTAGTTCGATATTTGCGAGTTTATTTTATCACTGATTACTAGAATCTTACAGTCTTGGGTGAGCAGTGAATTGATTTTTTTAAGACCCTCTTGCCCTCCACCAACTACAATTACCAAATTTCCCTTCAAGTTAAGGTCTACAATCAACGATCTGGCACCCTTGAGATTATATTTATAGATTCTAAGAATCTCGCTACATTTTTAATCGAAAGGTAAAATGCATTGGTATTGAAGACTGTGATGGATAATCTTGATAAAGAAATCCTCAATGAGATTCAATGGTCATTCCCTTTAGTTTCACAACCTTACCATGCTATTGCAAAAAAATTCGACGTTTCTGCAGAAGAAGTAAAAAAAAGACTAATCAAACTCAAGAGAAGAGGAGTTCTCAGGCAGCTTAGCGCAATTTTTGACACACGAAAACTTGGTTACAAGAGTTCACTTGTTGCTATGGCAATTGAGTCTGACAAGTTAGACTATGTTGCAAAGCAGATCAATCGCCACCCCGGTGTCAGTCACAACTATGAAAGAAATCATGACTTTAACTTGTGGTTTACCTTAGCAGTACCTCCTGGTTCGGATTTGAAAGCTGAGGTTGACAAGTTTTCAAAACTTGCTGGCATCAAAAAAATAAGAATGCTTCCAACGATCAAACTGTTCAAGATTGGAGTTAAGCTTGATATGGTTGATGAAAAAAAGCATGAAGTCAAACCTTCTGAACAAAAAAAAGAGATCCGTGATGTAAAATTTGTCGCCACTGAGGAAGATAAAGAATACATTCGTGAACTTCAAAAAGACTTGGAGATTATAGATAGACCATTTTTGAAACCTGCACAAAGACTAGGAATCACAGAAGAACAACTTTTTGACAAGGCAAAGCATTATGAAGAAATTGGAGTGATGAGGAGATTTGCAGCAATTTTACGACACAGAGATGTTGGATTTGTAGCAAACGGGATGATTGTGTGGAAGGTGCCAGAGACGCGTATCACTCAAGTGGGTGATAAACTTGGTGCTTTTCCACAGGTGAGTCACTGTTATCAGAGACCTGTGTACAAAGACTGGCCATACAACATTTTTTCAATGGTGCACTGTAAATCAGAACAAGAGGCAGAGGATATGGCAAGGACAATACAGAAGCAGATTGATGTTCCCGAGTACAAGATTCTGTTTAGTGCAAGGGAATTCAAAAAGACTCGTGTGGAATATTTTGTAGAACACCAGTTCAAACTGGAAGAAACCATTCCTGCATAGTTTACGCAGTCTGCGGGGTGGCCTTTATCTCATAAGGTGGCCACTGATTATACATTTCATCAATCTCTTTCATGTCTGCAGTATTGATGTAGCTCCCATCTGACATTGCAGCAAACGACTCTATTTCTTGGACATCAACTACTGTAGGCAACACAGAAGAGACTGCTTTTTTGGATAAAATGAACTTGATTGCAAGTTCTGTGATATCCAGTCCATTACGCTCAGCTATTGGCCTGAGCTGCTCCACTTTTTTCAAAGAGGCTCTTATCCATTCGCCTTTTCGTACAGAACGGTGGTCCTTCTCATCAATTTTCGTATTTGCATTTACTTTTCCTGTTAATATGCCAGAAGCATCTGGTACACGAATTAAAACTCCAACATTTTTCTTTTCAGCATTTTCAATGAGTTCATTGCCAGGTGTCTGCTCTAAAATGTTATACACAGTTTGAACAGCGGAAACATTATTCCTGTTCATTACTTCTAGTCCTTCCTGCGTCCATCCTATTGCAGGACCTAGTGCAGCTTGATAGGTTTTGATTTTCCCTTCTTCGATTTTTTTATCCAGTGTTTCAAATATGGTATCGTCTCGTACGTGGTGTAACTTTGGATTGTGCAATCCGTAAACATCAATGTAATCAGTTTGTAATCTTTCCAAGCTACTTTGTAATGCGGCTTCAGTAAATTCAGGATCAAATTTCTGTGGCAGCTCTTTGTGTCCCACTTGTTCTGCATTTAAGAAATCATAACCATACTTTGTTGAGATGATGATTTCATCTCGCATTCCCTTAAAGACTTCACCAATGAGTCTTTCACTCTTTCCTTTGCCATACATGTCAGCTGTTTCAAAGAAATTGATTCCAAGATCGTATGCTTTTTTTAACATGCATTTTGCTTCATCTTCTTCAATCTTCTTGCCCCACCAGGCAAGTGCAATAGTCCAAGCTCCAAAGCCGATCTCAGAGACTTTGATGCCAGACTTGCCAAGTGTTCTGTACTTCAGTTCACAATCCCCTGAAACTCTTTTAGCTTTTTGCTAAACTCGGCATCACTCAAAACGGGTTTTCCATCTTCAAAGTTCTCATTTATGTCTATCCAGGATTTGCATCCTTGATACTCAGAAAGAACTGGCGTTTCTGATTCTTTGATCTTGTAGACTCGTAGGAAAATGACCTTCATTGGTTTTTCAGGCATCCAATTCATTCTCTGTTCTATGTAAGAGTCACTGAATATATGAAAAGGAGAAAGATTCTCGATTTTCTCTTTCAAAGATACGTCACACTCTTCTATCACTTTGGCATATGACGATATTTTGTTGAATCCTTTTCTTGGCTGGTTTTCTCTAACGTCTGCCAAGTACCCATGAAATTGTGACTTTAAAGAATCAAGGTCTTGATGTTCAAATGTGGGATACAAAAGAAATTTTCTAGATTCTAACTCAAATCCAGACGCGGTCTCTAGTATTCCACCTTTTCTTAAAAGGAGGGTCTGGTTTCCGTTCTCAAGTGCTTTTACTACACTGGCCCACTCTTTTAGTGCGTTCATTATCCAAGACTCGTTATCAAAGGAATAATATCTTTTTTCACACAAACAATCATGGGCGTATCCACTTTGATATAGGCAGAAACTTTGGTTTCTCTTAATTCCATTATAAGATCTTGGAAAGCATTAAGATCATCTGTCTCAAATGCAAGCATAAAGTCCTGGTCGTGAATCCCAAAGGAATAGCTAGTGTTCAATGTTACTTGTGGGTATTTTTTCCCGACAGCAATGTGTTGATCCATCATAACTTTTCTTTGCTCTAAAGGTAAAAGATACCACTCTCTTGTTTTAACAAAAGGATAAACGATAACGAATTTTCTTGGTTCCTCCCCCCCAACAAAAGATGAAGTTACGCCACTTTTTGCGTAAATTGAAGGTCTAGTGTTTGATAGATAGACGTGCGAAGGAAAGATGTATTTACCAAAAACAGTGAGGTAAATCTTTGAGACGGTTTCCTGAATAGTTTCTAGAGAATCTGAGGCAAACCACAACAGAAAATCAGCATCATCTCTTAATCCTAAAGTTGAATAGGTCCTGACTCTTGCATTTGAATTGTTTAATACGTTTTCTACCTCCTTTGCTGATTCCTCTTTTGCAAGGTCAGCCATCCATCTCCATTTGGGATCTACTTTGAAAAAGGAAAAGTTGAAAAAGTATCTGCTATCTGACATGTGGCTTGATCGACTTGTACCTAATTTAAAATAACAAACTACAACTGATTATTTTTGGGCTTGTACCACCCACTCATAACCTTTCTTCTCAAGCTCGTCTGCTAGCGATGCATCTCCACTTCTTATCACTTTGCCACCTGCAAACACGTGTACATAATCAAGCTTCTCTAAGAATTTCAGAATTCTTGCGTAGTGTGTAATCACTATTATGGTAGAATCTTTTCCTGAAATCTTGCTGATCGATTTTGCCACGGCTTGGACCGAATCTATGTCAAGTCCAGAATCTGGCTCGTCAAGGATTGAGATGGTGGGTTTCAGGACTGCCATCTGTAGTACTTCAGATCTCTTTTTTTCTCCACCCGAAAACCCTTCGTTCAGATACCTTGACAAAAATTCATCGTTAAGACCTACTGCATTAAGGTTTTCCTTTAAGTATTTGTGAAATTCTCGAACTGTAATGAAGACCTCACGATTCTTACCGCCAAGTGATTTGCTTAAAGCGTTGTATGCCGTTCTCAGAAAGTGTGAAAATCCAACGCCCGAAACTTCTGTTGGATACTGAAAACCTAAAAAGAGACCTTTTTTTGCTCTCTCATTAGTTTTCAAACTCAGAATACTTTCTCCATCAAGCAAAATGTCTCCGTGAGTAACTTCGTACTTTGGATGACCAAGTAGCGTCAAGGCAAGCGTGCTTTTACCAGAACCATTAGGCCCCATTATTGCATGAACTTCACTTGGACCTGTTTTCAAATTCACGCCTTTTAGAATCTCTTTTCCTTCCCTCTTAACGTGGAGGTCTTTTATCTCCAGAACCGCCATGCCGTTCAAAGACTACATTCGTTATATAATCAGCGCTAATTTTAGCTCCTCCTAACCTAGAATCAGATCTCATATTCTAATAACATAGAATGAATCCTGTAAAACATAACAAAAACGAAAAGAAGAGATTTATTGTTTGGCCAGTGACGGGCGTAGTGAGATATGCATCTTGTAGCTTGTTAGAATCTCCTTGCATCTATTTCGTATCGTGACTTCGGTTATTCCTGCCGTACTTGAGATATCCCTTTGCAGGACGCTTTGCCCAAGCAAGAGTGAGGATATGTACAGGTATGCTGCAGCTATTCCATTTGGTGCCTTGCCATCTGCAAGACTATGGTCCTTTGTCTTTTCTGCTATCTCTATTGCAAGTCTCTCAACTCTAACATCTGCTTTTGTCAGGTTAGCTATCTTTGAGATGTATTTACTCAAGGTGACTGCCGGAGCTGTCGTATTGCCCAGTTCCATAACGAGTGTTCTATAATACTTTGCCGTGAGTTTCGTTTTCATCTTAAGGTCATTTGAACTTCCTGTCCCTTTACAGATTTCATCAAGTGATCGTATAACCTCACACTGCTTGCAGGCCATGTATGTTGTAGCAGCAGCCATACATGATACCGATTTTCCTTTTACTTCAACACGTCCATCCAGACTCCTGTATATCTTAGAGGCAGTTTCTAGAACATTTTTTGGCAGTGAAAGATTCTGACAGGTTTCACCAATCTTTCCTAAAACATTTGCAAGTCTTCTTTCTCTGGGAGATGTTACGCGAATTCTTGTTTGCCATTTTCGCAGGTTGTGCATTTGATTTGCTACTTCCGAAGTGATTGCTTTTCCACTGAAGTCTCTTGCACTTATGGAGATTTCAGTGGTGATTCCGAGGTCGTGCTGAGAATAAGTGGTCTGTCCCGTAGCTCTTGCGAGCTTCATTTTTTCTTCAAGATTCGTTGCCCTGAATTCAGGGCCATAGTCGGCTAGTTGTTCTACTGCTACTAGTCCACAGCCAGAACAAATCTTTTCTCCAGTCTGAAGGTCATCAATTAATGCTGACTGACATTCTGGACAATTGGTTTGTAGTTCGGATCTATTCATCTTCTTTTCCTCTTATACCGTCTTGTTTTTACCGCAGGAGCTTGATCATTTGCGAAAACCTTCTTGCCAACATACTTTTTGACCTTGTCTGACAGTGGAATCGCAGATGCATATGGTTTAGCTACGGGTCCAATCAATTCATTTACTTTTGCGACATTTTTACCACGTTCATCAATCAACACTTGACCTTCTGGCAGTGATTTTGAGAGTTGAATAATGACCCGACCACTATTAGCGATATGCACTACCACTCCAGCCTCCTGCAAGGTCTAATCAACTATCATCTCATTGTCATTTTCTTCTGTCAACTTTACTTTAGCTTCAAGCTAGAATAACTGTTATTTTGATGATTTTGCCCTTTTTGCAACGAGTTTATCTGCAATTTTTTCTAGGATTGTTATTTTCGATTTCCCCTTTGGGAGAATTATGTATCCAGACCTGACATAAGGCCTTCTTGGATGTCTTACTTTGTCGCTGGTTTCAGTTGGTTCAAATCCAGCAGCCTTTGAAGCATCGATCAATTCTTTTAGAGAGGGATCGAAAATACTTTTTTCGCGGGAAACTTTTCTTCCCATTTTCTTTGTTAAAGTTTTGTTGAAATAATCTAGCCAAATCACCATGTGCTCGTAATCTTTCATTAAATCACTTTATGAGAATGGCATTAACGGCACCGTGTTGTCCTGGTCTTGATACCACCTTGCATTTACCGTCTTCAGTTTCTAGGACTGCACCGTTCGATATCACACCACGTCTCTGGTAGTCACTGTTTGCAGGATTTTCAATAACCTTCAAAATCTTTGTTTTTTTTACTTTTGAACCAGGAATCGCTAGGTTCACAAAGTCTGTAGTCTTTAACGCAGTCTTTTTAAAGCCCCCACGAACCTTCCTCGTGACAGTTTGTTGTGATCCTGTTAGTGCTTCAACGCCGTATCTGTCTAGTTCATACTTTCGCCTTGTTCGGAGTGGGCGTCGTCTTCCTCCCGTTATCTTGCTTGTAGCAAGATTCTCTACAGATTTCTTCACATCCTGCGTTTAAGACCCTCTAATTTATACTCTAACTGGTACTAATTCTTCAGACTTTTGATTTATACCCATCACACTTGTACAGTTATTGTGTGACTATTAGCATAGAAAAAGCCACAAGCTCCGACTGGCCCACCATAAAACAAATACGAAAAGAAATATTTGGTTCAGAATTCAATATTTCGGAAAACGAGATCTTTGATTCTAACGATGAGCTAGCAACCCAATTTCTAATAAAATTGGATGACACTGTGATAGGAACACTGCGATTAAGATGTGCGGGTAGGGTTTCAAAAATTGAAAGGATGGGAATTTTGAAAGAGTATAGAGGGCAGGGCTATGGCTTTAAATCTCTAGAAAAAATCACACAATATTGTAGAGAAAGAAAAACGGAAAAAATCATCTTAGATTCTATATATGATGTTAAACCCTTTTATGAAAAATATGGTTTTGTAGAATCTGGCCAAATCTTCACGAGGGTGGGTATTCCTCACATTGAGATGTACCTAGATTTGTAACAAAAGGCTAAATTAGAAATTATGCGGCAGCTTGTGCAGTCATAATTTCCGGTGATTTTTGAGTTGCTGCCTTACTTCGAACCTTTTTGAAGAGCTTTTCTTTTAAGGTGTCCGTATCCCCCTGTATTCCAAAGTATTTTTGGAATTTGTTCGTAGTAGTGTATATCTTCAATCTTCCCACATTTTGATGCTCGATATAGTCAAGGTGCCGTAGGTATTTCAGATGTATATAAACGCCAGACCCACGCGTCTCTACCAGCTGTTTTGTGGAAATTGGTTGCATGTACGCAATATATGAGAGAGTTTTGAGGGTTGCATTAGGGAGGATGGGCTTGGAAGCGTACCTTCGAATCACGGCATTAAACTCAGGTTTCAGCTGAAATACGTAGGAACCATCAGAAAGATTTGCGATTTCAATTGCTTCGAATGCAGACTTTGTCTTTCTTGATATGTTTGTGAGTAATGCGAGCGTTTTTTTGCGGGACTCAGTTCCTGAGGCTTTAATTAACTCCTCAATCGATAAGGGACGCCCGGCTGAATAGAGTGCAGCTTCTAGCCTGGCCGTTGCCTCCTCATCACTTTCAATCTTTCCCATTTGGGAAAAAATCCGTCCTGATGTACTTAAAAGGAGCCCTTACTTGTCGTTGATCAGATTGTGAACTTCTATTTTACCAAAATTATCTTGATATCGTCCTCTGTTTGCTCTAGTTCTATTTTTTCATCTTTTGCCAAGAACAAGATTGCAAAAAACGTTCGTATCTTATCAATCGGTTCCAAATCTGCTACTATTGAACGGAAGAACCCAGAACCTTCAACGCGGATCTTTTTTACAATTAGATCTTCGTATTTGCCTATTATGTTTTCAAGCGATACAAAGTAGTCTTTAAAGTCGGGAACCTGAACCGGTTCAAATTGCATCATTCTCCTGCTTGTGCGCGGGTTTGCTATAGCTCCAATCAGATTTTCGAGTAAGCCTAGAAGCTCATCTAATGTTACAGGATATGTGGACTCGTGACGATATGGCATATTAATCATCTCTATGTTCACGTTCGGTTTTTGACGGAGAGGCTCCTTTTCCATTGCCGCTTTTTGTAGAGCAAAAATGCTTTCCACCTTCATTCTATGAATCATTGCAGATGATAAAGCAGCGATACCTGCGATTCGAAGGTCTTTTTTGCCTGCCTCATTTAGAATCTTTATTAGTATTTCCAAAATTTCTATTATGTTTATCTCCCAAACATCTTTTTTTGAAACAGCAACAGGATTGAATAGTATGTTAACTGGGGCTTGCGCAATATTTTCAGGATTAATTTCTTGACTCAATACGACGACGTCCTTGTAATTTGATAATATCTAAATACTCTATTTTTTTCTCCCTCCCAGTCAACTCTTATATTGTAAATCTAAAGAGATTACTTCCATGAAAGCAGCACAAATTGTAGCTCCAAAAGAACCACTTCGGATGATGGATTTGGATGTTCCGAAGCCCAATGACGTAGAAGTTGTAGTAAAAGTAAAAGCTGTGGGTGTTTGTCACAGTGATTTACACTTATGGGAAGGAGGTTATGACCTCGGTGATGGTACATTTATGAAAGTAACAGACAGAGGAGTAAAGTACCCAGTTACACCTGGCCATGAGATTGTAGGAACCGTATTTGATTTAGGAAATAGGGTTGAAGGGATATCTAGAGGTGACGAAGTTCTCGTTTATCCATGGATAGGCTGTGGTGACAAGTGTCCAGCATGCAGAGCTGGAAATGACAACCTTTGTGACACACCAAAATCTCTTGGTGTTTTTCGAGATGGCGGATATGCAGAATATGTTCTAGTACCTAATTCCAAATTTCTGGCCAAGATTTCAGGAATCGACCTAGAAGCGGCAGCATCATTAGCTTGTTCTGGTTTAACTGCGTACACCGCAGTAAAGAAAGCAAATTCTAATTCGCCAGAATATTTAGTAATCATTGGAGCTGGCGGATTAGGATTGATGGCAATACAAATTGCAAAAGCAATAACAAAAGCTAAAATTATCTGTGTTGATTTAGATGACAAAAAATTTCAAACTGCAAAAAAGATGGGGGCAGATTTTGTTGTAAATACGAATGTCATTGGTTCTGTTACAACCGGATCTGGAAGTGCAGTACAAAAAATAATTTCTATTTGTAATAACAAAGGTGCTGATAGTGTGATTGACTTTGTAAATGCTCCACAAACTGCCAAAACGGGACTGGCAGTTTTACGTAAACGAGGTAACTTTGTCTTAGTAGGACTTTTTGGAGGTTCGATTGAGCTACAACTAGTGACTATTCCACTCAAAGCAATTACCATTCAAGGTGCTTATACAGGAAGCTATTCAGACATGATTGAATTGTTGGAATTAGCAAAAAACGGCAAAATTAATCCAATTATATCAAAGAGGTATTCACTTGAAGAGGCAAATACCGCATTAGAAGATCTCCGGCAAAGAAAAATAATAGGCAGGGCCATCATCACTCCATAATTTATGAAAATAGCCTTTTTTTAGACCCTATAAAATCATATAAAACCAAAACTTGGTTCTTTTATAATGGTAGATAAAAGTATCAAGCAAGATTTTGACCTTGCCTTTACACACATGCAAAATAAACAAAACATTTCTGCGCACAATCTGTTTTTGAGACTAGCAGAAAGAGAAAAAAAGTCAGACAGTTTTCGATCTGCTTTACTATACGTTCTTGCTGCTGAATGTAAAGCTCGTCAGGGCAAAGACAATCATGACGAATTCATGGAAGCAGGAAAATTATACTTGAAAATGGCCAATAAAGAAAGTCACTACGATGCCAAGGGCGCCTATCTTTGTGCGGCGAAGTGTTTTCTGCGGGTCGGTCAGTATGATGACGCAAAAAATGCCTTTGAAAAGTCAAAAAAACTGATACCTAAGACAGTTGGAAAAACGCGTCCTGTCGTAATTGTTGAGGACAGCGACGCTGTAGTTATGAAGTTAAAGAACTATTTGGGAAAACTCGGTTACGATAATGTCCACATTTTTAATTCTGGGAAAGAGGCTGTAAAAGCTAGCAAAGAACTTTTCAAATTACCACAAGGCCCCATTGTATTGTTGGATATGGGACTTCCTGATATTGATGGGGATGTTGTAGCAGGCAAACTCATAGAATCAAAACTTGATCTACCAATTATACTGATAACTGCGGATGAAAAAACTTCTGAGAGAGTACGTAAGACTATAAGTGGTGGGGCATCAGCATTTATTCAGAAACCATTTAACATCGATGATCTTCATAAGGCACTAGAAAAGGTAGAGATTGACGAAATTATTCTAAAGCAACAGAAGGGACATGTTTAACAAATTGACATCTCTCATTCGGAAATTACTCGCTCTGTAGTCTGATATATGTTCAGAGAATTTTTCAACTATTTTTGACGCTGGATTTTTCTGTGCATCTTCAGTTTTCAAAACGATTAACATGTTCCAGTCTCCCTCGAGAGTTGCAATGAATAGATAATTTGGAAGTGTCACCACAAATTCTTTGATTAATTCTCTTGTGGTATCAAGTGATTTTGAAGCCTTGAATTTTAGAAATACAGCCTCAGATTCATCTGAACCTGATACCTCAGTTAGTACGGCTTTGTATCCTTTAATGATTCCACTTTTCTCCAACCTCTCTATTCTTTTTCTTATCGTTCTATCGGAAACGTCGTGGCCTAACTTTCTCAATTCAGAAGCAATCTCCTTTGAAGGAGTACGCGCATTCTCGTTTAGAATTTCGATGATTTTTTGGTCTACTTTATCTAAGTTAGTCCAGCTGTCGGCACCCATCAATCATCAAAACTATTCTATACTATTGAACTTTTATTTTTACGTCCCACGCGCAGGAATTGAACCTGCGACAACCCGGTGTCTGTAAGCCTGATAGGCTGAAATTTCAATTAGCCAAAAGCCAATCACTACAGCCGGAAGCTCTACCAGGCTGAGCTAGCGTGGGACAGAGTTCACGCTGCTTTTTAGTATTAAATAACTATGGTCAACCTGGTGGGTTTGCTTATTAAGAAAAAATGAACCTATAACTTCGGACAACTTAAACTCCAAATCACTATACACGATTCTTAAAGTGTATTTATAATGAAATTGATCAGATCTAACAATCTTTTAAATAACATATCGTATCCCCCCACTTTCAGTGAATCAACTGCCGGCCTTACAAGGAGGCTACGTTTGTACCCCTTACCTACACAATCACCGTTCTGTTGAAATGAAGGAAACGTGGGAGCGCTCCAAAAATGTAGGAAACGTATATTTCGTAACGGCAACATTTTCACAAGAAGGTAAAAGATACTTTCCTTCATGTTCAAATCACTATCTTCTTGGAAAATTCAAGGATCACAAAAAGATGCTCAGCGGCGTGTCAAAATACAAACAGGATAAACCTTCGTTAATTTTTACAGTATATAGTGATCTTTTTGAAAGAGAGGTCGGAGGGAAACTAAATTTTGTTTCGGTTTACTATTTGGAGTACGGAGAGTCTGATGATGATATCTCAGAGGTAGCATCAGCAATTGCAAAACGAGATAAGGTGAGAAAGGCAGGAATTGCACATCTTGATCTGCATGCAAGTAAAAACCCAAAATTTACTTTCCCTTACAGTAACAATCTAGTTGTTCTTGAAGTTTCGAGCGATAACAGCTACCAAAGTGATAACAAATATTGTGAGACGACAAGACGTGATGTATGTCGTAAAGGAATAACGATGACTAATCTTGTTAGCCTCTCTATACTTGACAAACTAAAATAGAAAAGTTATATACACTTCAGAATTCTGTTTTTGTCATGAGTAAACCGTCAGAACTGGGTGCGTTAAAAATTGGTTCTTACATTTTACTTAATGGTGAACCTTGTAGGATAGTTGAATACGACAAGAGTAAACCAGGAAAACATGGAGCTGCCAAAGCTAGAATCGTGGGTGTCGGAGTTTTTGATAATGTAAAGCGTGCCATGGTGAATCCCGTCAGTGCTCAGGTAGAAGTTCCTCTTATTGACAAGAGAGCGGGTCAGGTAATTTCTAAAACTGATACTATAACTCAGATAATGGATTCTGAAACCTTTGAAGTGTTTGACGCAAACATGATTGAGGACGAAATCAAGGGTAAACTGGCTCAAGGACAGGACATAGAGTACTGGAAGGTAATGGAACGAACTAAAGTAGTACGCATAAAAAGTTAGTTTTGATACTAGTAATAACTGGAAAAGCTAGTTGATTTCCAACTAAAATTAAGAATGTTGAAGCATCCAAAGTTTTTCGTCATTGAACGAGAACAGAATATGTTATACAATAGGGTCCTTATGCTATAATGTGAGAGGATTGTGTCATGTTTGTTTGGCCTCTAACGTCGAAATCACGGTAAAGGGAAACCTTAGTCTATGTGAAAATTGTAGCAGGAAGGTACATGATATGGAAAAGAGTTAACCAATTTGTAATGTCAAATGAAGTTAGCAGCCCTATTTTCTGGAGGTAAAGATAGCACCTTTGCCATATACAAGGCAAAATCAGAAGAACATGATATCAAATGCCTAGTAACATTTTTCCCAAAATCTAGTGAAAGTACTCTGTTTCATTATCCGAACGTACACCTCACTAGACTACAGGCAAAATCAATGGAGATTCCTCACGCTTTTGCTCAACTAGATTCTGACAATACCAATTTGCAGGTTAACGTACTAGAGAGAACACTAAAGCAAGCAAAAAACAGATTCCATATAGATGGTTTAGTTTACGGTGGGATATTAAGTGAGTTTCAGAAAAAAAAATTTGAAAAGATTTGCTCGAAACTAAAATTACAAATAATTTCACCACTCTGGAAAATGAATCAAAAAGAATACATGCATATGTTGATCGAGTCAAAATTCCAGTTCATAATTACCAGCGTCTCGGCCGGCGGACTGGACGAAACATGGTTAGGTACAAAAATTACAAATGAAGAAATAGATCGGCTGGAAAAACTCTCAATCACACATGGTTTTAATCTAAGTTTTGAGGGCGGAGAAGCAGAAACGCTAGTTACAAACTGTCCTTTGTTTTCTTCACCACTTAAAATTCTTAAATCCAACAAAATATGGGATGGTTACAGAGGAAGGTTAGAAATAACAGAGGCAATCTTAGAAAAGTAAATTGCTTGATAATCTAAAGACCAGTCTTCGTGCTGCAATAAAAAAAATCGTAAATTCATCGGGAATAGATGAAGAGTTAATCAAAGAACTTGCCAAGGACGTACAGAGATCACTTTTGCAAGCAGATGTGAACGTTAAGCTCGTCCTTGATATATCGAAAAACATAGAACAAAGATCACTTAACGAAACTCCTCCACCGGGACTCTCAAGAAAGGATCATATCGTAAAGATTCTGTATGATGAACTTGCAAAGTTACTAGGCACTGAAACTAAGTTTTCCTTCCAACCCGGTACGCTGAACAGGGTCTTGATGCTTGGAATTCAAGGTAGTGGAAAAACTTCTACTACCGCAAAACTTGCAAAGTTCCTAACAAGACAAGGTTACCAAGTGGGTGTGATAGGTGCCGATACCTATCGAGCTGGTGCTCTGACTCAGCTAAAAACAATGTGTGAGAAAGCAAAAATTGAAGTTTATGGGGAGGAAAGCAACAAAGATTCTCCGCAAGTAGTTAAAAATGGCCTGAAACACTTTGGAAAATCAAATCTCGACATAATACTTATTGATACAGCTGGAAGACACAAGAAAGAAAAGGATTTGCTGGATGAGATGACACAAATCAGTAAAGCAGCAAATCCGGATCTTGCGCTGCTTGTAATTGATGGCACCATCGGACAACAATGTCAAAGTCAGGCCGAAGCATTCCATAAAGTTGTCCCCGTAGGTGGCATCGTAATAACAAAACTCGATAGTACTGCAAAGGGCGGTGGTGCAATCGCAGCTTCTTCGGCAACAGGAGCTCAAATAATGTACGTGGGAACTGGAGAAAGAATTGACGACATTGAAGCGTTCTCACCTACTAGGTTTGTGGGCAGATTGCTAGGAATGGGCGACATCCAAGCAGTTCTTGATTTGGCAAAGCGATTAGAAAATGAAGCTGACGAGGTAAGACTCAAACGAATCTCAAGCGGTAAGATGAACATGGACGATTTTTATTATCAACTTGAAGAAGTAACGAAAGTCGGTTCACTCAGAAGTTTTTTAGATAATATGCCAGGATTATCAGGAGCCGTAAAGGAGGATCAACTTGATCAAATGGAAGATCGAGTGCAAAAATGGAGATACATAATACAAAGTATGACAACGCAAGAAAAGGAAAACCCTGATCTCATCAACGCAACTAGAATTAAAAGAATTGCACGAGGTTCCGGCTGGCCAGAACACGAAGTGAAAGAACTTTTAAAAAATTACAAAAACTCAAAACATGTGATGAAGGCATCGAAGGGAAGACAGATGCAGGGAATGCTCCGAAAAATGGGACTGAGTTAAAAAGATGTCTCCGTTACTTTCTGATTTTAATAATTATGAATAAACACAATGTTGATTAGATGATTTTGTGAAGCGAATCAATAAACCTGTCACTCAGATCATACCAGATACAAAAGTAATTCTAAATGAATATGGCCTCTGCTCCAGCTGTATTGAACGATTGTTTGCAAATACATCTACCTTCTCTTCACGTAAAAAACTGGAAAATGCGACTAGAATGCCAGGAAAAAAAACAACCCCAAAATGCTATATCTGTAGAAATGTAATGTCTAACCTCAACACGTACGTCAGTAAGATGCTTTATTCATCTTCTAATTTTGAATTTTCATCATTCCTTGTAGGGGCAATATTGAAACCTTCGATATTGGATAGAGATGATCAGATACGGTCGAAGTTTAGACTAAAAGGCATTGACAGCATCAAAGCTGATATCACTAAGGAATTAGGCAAGCGATTCAGCAGAAAGACTAAGACACAGGTGGATTACATTTCTCCTGATGTCACCTTCACGGTAAATTTCAAAAAAGGAGGGTGTGAAGTTAGAGCAAGACCAATTTTTCTTTCAGG